>JAJYMR010000333.1 GCA_021786815.1 Deltaproteobacteria bacterium | reverse complement strand
GGTCCGCCATTGACCACCTTAATACTGTGCGGCTAGTGTTCCCGCCCAAGTGTTCGTCTGGTAGCCGCTAGCGCCAGCTATTTCGCCCGGGCCGGCTGTGACGGAGCCGATAACTGTACCTCCGCTCCATGCAACCTGGACAGAAAAGATGCCGAGATCAAGATTCACGCCGTAGAAGGGGCCGCGCAAGTCGTTCGCGGAATTAGCATTCGTGACAAATGCGCCTCCGCTGATGCCCGCGTAAGCTCCGGCCGCGAAATTTCCGCAGTTTCCTGCTGGATAGCTCGGCCCCAGGCCTGGACCACCAACCAATCCACCGGCGCTAACGAAACCACCTACATTGATTCCCTGGGGCCCGCCCCAAAACGCGCCTCCTCCCGCGCTGGCGCTTGCGGCAGCGCCCAAAGCTCCCAACCCACCTTCCGCGCTGGCCGTGCCGATGAGCCCTGTGCCCCAGAGACCATCGGGATCGGCCCAGCTTATCGGGTTCTCCCAAACGTATGCGTACAGATTCGGGCTGCCGCCGGCAAAGCTAGCAGGATCCTGACTGATGAGCCTCTGGAGCGTCGGGCTGTAGTACCGTGCCCGGTAGTAGTACAGCCCCGTGGCGTCGTTTTCGCGGCCGGTGAATTGATAGGGATTCGTGTCCGCGCCGTTGACCGTGACATTACCGAACGGGTCGTACGTATAGGTCGTGTCGAGGGCTCCGCTGGAATCGGCGAGCGCGACCGTCGAGCCGAGCATGTCCGTAAGATAACTCAGCGTGCCGCTCGAACTCGAGCGCTGGAAATATTCGTCGATATCGAGCCCCGTTAGCATGTTCGCCGTCGCGACCGGCGGAATCGCCCCGTTCAGCTCCTGCACCGGATTCAAGCCGTCGTAAACGAACTGCGTCGTGGTGCCGTTGATCGTCTTGCTCATCCGACGGCCGAACGCATCGTAAACGAAGCTCGCAACCGCGCTCCTGCCCTTGGCGATCCCCGTCAGATGATTGCGCGCGTCCCAGGTGTAGGTATAGGTCCCGTCCGAGGTCAGGTCCCCGTTCGCGTCTCCGTTGGTTTTCGTGGCCTTCGGCCGCACTGGAGTGCTTGGCGAACCCTACTTGGCGAACCCTATATCAACACCCGGCAGACCTGCCACAACCCAACGATGCCAAGAGCGACGAGAACGGCACCCATCACATAGGTCACGATAATAGCTCCTCGCCTCCCGAAAAGCGCGCGAATGGCTGATTGCGAGTAGACAAACCTGTACTCTCGCGGCGGGTCTACCAACCATGTCCAGCGCTTATACGCGCCGAATAACATCAACATTCCGACTGCCATGATGAAGCCGCACAATAGAAGGGCTCCGACAATTCCTGGCAACTGTGCCATCTAATGGACCTCGACGCCGATCGGGAGGCCTATCGAGGGACCGAAGCTTACGTTAAGGCCCTGGGGGTAATAGGAGCCCGTGGTTTCGTTGTGAACTAGATTTGTTCCCACACTCAAGTTTCTGCCAATCCCTACAAATGGACACACTGTAGGGTCGCTGGACTGCGGAGCGCCGATGCTTAGGTCGGCCGAGGAGCCGATTGACGGAGGCAGCACAAGGCTTATATTTAAGTCCTGGCGGCTGAGACCTTCAAGGTCCCAGCTCAGGTTCACAAAGAGCAGGGTCACGCTCCAATTTAAGTCTATGTTCTGTCCGAATAGCTGGAATGACAAGAGCCCAAGCGGATCGGAGTAACGGACCGGGTCCTCGAGCGTGTATGTGTAGAGATCTGCATCGCCGCCGCCGAATCCCGCCGGATCCTGACTCACAAACCTTCGCAACGTCGGGCTGTAGTATCTGGCGCGGTAGTAATACAGCCCCGTGGCGTCGTTTTCGCGGCCGGTGAATTGATAGGGATTTGTGTCTGCTCCGTTGACCGTGACGTTGCCGAACGGGTCGTACGTGTAAGTCGTATCGAGGCTTCCGCTGGAGTCAGCCAGCGCGAGCGTCGAACCGAGCATGTCCGTCAGATAGCTGAACGTTCCGTTGGAACTCGAGCGCTGGAAATACTCGTCGATGCCAAGCCCCGTAAGCATGTTCGCCGTCGCCACCGGCGGACTCGCACCATTAAGTTCCTGCACCGGATTCAGGCCGTCGTACAGATACTGCGTCATCAGTCCGTTAAGCGTGTTCTGCGTGCGCCGCCCGAACGCATCGTACTGGTAGGCCGCGACGTTGGTACCCGCCAGCGTACTCAAATGCCCGCGCGCGTCCCAGATATAGCTGTTGGTCCCGTCGTTGGTCAGATTGCCGTCGGCGTTCCTTCGGCTTCGCTCAGGACAGGCTCCGGTGAGCGTCGCTCCGTTGAACGCCGTCATCTCGTTGTCGGCGTTGAATTTTTCAATGACACGCCATGCGACGCGGCTCCGCTGTCACCGCTCCTCCGTGGCCTCGCGTTCGAGCGTGTTCGCCGTGAGGGCCGGCGCACGTCCGTCATCCCGTCGGCGCAGACCGGGCTGCTGAACCTGATGTTACTCCCCCGAGACTCCAGGTCACTGCGTGCGAGTCCGCGTCGTAAGTGTACGCCAGAATCACCCCGTTGGGCAGACTGAGTTGGGTCCGACGATTCGCCGCGTCGTAGGAAAGGATTACCGACGTGGTCCCCTGGGTAATCCCCGTCAGCCGGTTGGCGTTGTCCCACGCGTAGCTGGTCTGGCTCTGCCCCGGCACCGCCATCGTGAGCCGCCGCCCCGCGTTGTCGTAGGTGTAGCTGACCGCCCCCTGCGGCGTCTGCTCCTCGGTCAGGTCGTCAAGCCCGTCGTAGGCGCGCACGATGGTCCCGGCGAGCGAATCGATCGCCTGGGTGAGCCGGTCGCCCGCGTCGTAGGTGTAGGCGATCGTGCTCTGGTACTGGCCGCTCCCGTTCGAGCCGTACCCGGCGAAGACGAGCCGATTGAGACCGTCGTACTGGTAGGCCGTGACCGTGCCGCGCCGGTCGGTGAACCGCGTCAGGTTGCCGTTGCCGTCGTACGCGTAGGTTTCGGTAGCACGCGGGGGCCGGTCTATTCGTTGTCGTTGTCGTCGGGGTTGCCGCTGTCATCGGATTCGTCGCGGACGGCGGATGCGAATGATTCGCGCTCCTCGGCGGCGGCTGATGGCGTCACGTCCGAGAGGCGGCGCGAGACGATAATGAACGCCGAATGCGCGACCATCCGATGCACCGGCCGCACGCTCATCCCCTTGACCTGCCAATTGCGCAGCAGCGTTTCGAACGCCTCTATCTGGCCGAAATGCGGCGAATGCTGGAGCGCGTCACAGGTGTCCTTCAACTGCAGCGCGGTCGGGACGTAGCACACGAGCACGCCGCCGGGTCTGAGCGCGCGCGCGGCGACCTCCAATGCGCGTCCCGGTTCGGGCAGGTCGAGGAACATCCGATCGACGCCGGTCTCTTCGAAGCCTTCGTAGAGGTCGCGCAGCCGAAGCGTCCAGTTGGGCGCGTCGCCGAAGAAGGTCGCGACGTTCTTGCGCGCGACGTTGGCGAAGTCCTCGCGGATTTCATAGGAGATGACGCGGCCGGTCGGGCCGACTGCGCGAAGCAACGCGATCGTGAGCGCGCCCGCGCCGACGCCGCCCTCGATAACCGTGGCGCCCGGAAACACGTCGCCCCAGACCAGGAGCGGGCCGGTGTCCTTGGGATAGATCACCTGGGCGGTGCGGGGCAGGAACGGGATCAGGTCGGCGTAGGTCGGACGGAGCGCGAGAAAGGTTTCGCCGGTTGAGAATTTGACGCGGGAGCCTTCTTCGAGTCCGATAATCTCGTCGCAGGCGAGTTCGCCGCGGATCGAGAGCCTTTTGCCGGGGCGCAGCAGCTTCAGATAGCTCCTGGCCTTGCGGTCGATGAGGATAACGGGGTCGCCGGGTTTGAATTTCGGATCCAAGGTGGCAATAACGCTTAAGCCAGCGTGCGGGCAGGTGCAACACACGCCCTGGCTATTGACTGGCCCATAGGGGCGCCATTAGGTTTACCGATGGACCCGGTCTTCGAGGACGAGCCAAGGCCGGGCCATTTTACATCGCGCGGGGCGTCCATTTGAATTGATGGTCATCGAGAAATTGCTCCGGCCGCGGATGACCCGACCGATTTCAAAATCCAGGCTCGCAATGTCAATCGAAAATGGCTGAGAAGAAGGCGAAGACGGCCGAGAAGAATCCCGGCGAGGTTCAGCACAAGCATCTCTGCCCGCAGTGCGGGGCGGACAGCAAGGTTACGCTTTTCACAGGCTTTGGCCGCAAAGGCTTCTTTCTGGTATGCGAAAAGGCCTGCGGCTACATGGGTCGAATCCGCTGACGGAGGTTTTTGCGACCGATGGCAAAGACCCGAAAGACCAAAACCTCGAAGGGCGAGCGCTACGGTGGGCTCGATGACCTCGTTGAAGACGGCGAGGAAGATGCGGACCTTCCCAAAGACGAAGCCGGCAGACGCAAGATAAAGCGCCAGTACACCGACCTGCTCGGCATCCGGCTCGAGAAACTGCGCGGGCGGATTCTCAACCGCGAGCGAATCAACAAGACCATCGAGGGCATCTACTTCATCTGCTTCGACTGCATGAAGGTGTGCCATTCGCTCGACGAGGGGCTGGTCGAGGACGCCAACAATCAGCAGAACCTTTGCGCCGGATGCAGCAAGGCGCGCAGCCAGGCCGCGGCCGCCGAAGCGCGCTCGGGCGGGACGCCGCCGTCGCGTTCCTCGCGCAAGAGAGCCTCGGCTTGAGCTTCGAACCGAGTCACGCGGGCATCGCGGTAACGAGATAAGGGCCGATGTCACTCCAGCTTATCCGACCTGATATCAATATCGACTTTGTTGGCAAGCGCCATTTCTTCGTTGGCCTGTCGACCCTGGTCAATATCACCGCGATAGTCCTGCTGCTCACGGTGGGCCTCAACTACGGGGTCGATTTCGCCGGCGGAAGCCTGGTCCAGCTTCATTTCACGCGCGTGACCAACGGCGACCAGATACGCCATGCGCTTGCGCCGCTGGGACTTGGCGAAATCACGGTGCAGGATTTCGGCAAGAGCGGGTTCGAATACCTGCTTCGGTTCGAGAAGGTCCGGCACATCAAGAGCCTCGGCACCGATATCGACGGCGCGCTCGGCAAGGCCTTCGGCCCGGGAGTGGGCAAGGTGGTTCGAGTCGAAAGCGTGGGCGCCAAGGTCAGCAAGGACCTGAAGCGCGACGCGATCGGCGCCGTGGTTTTCGCCACGATCTTCATGGGATGCTTCATCGCGTGGCAATTTCGCCGGGTGAGCTGGAGTTTCGGCACCGGCGCGGTGATCGCGCTCATCCATGACGTGCTGGTCGTTCTATGCGCGCTGGTGATAAGCCAGCTTCAGTTCGACCTGACCACGCTTGCGGCGTTGCTGACGGTTATCGGCTATTCGGTTCACGATACGATTATCGTCTCGGACCGGATTCGCGAGGACGCGGCCAAGCGCCGGCGCGAAAGCCTCGCCTCGGTCATGAACCGGGCCATCAACGAAACCCTCTCGCGCACCATCCTGACCTCCGGCACCGCGATCGTGGTGCTGATCGCGCTGCTTGCGCTTGGCGGGCCAATCCTGAGGCCTTCGGCCTTCACCCTCCTGGTCGGCTTTATCACCGGAACCTACTCGTCGATCTATATCGCGGGCCCGGTGGTGCTGTTCTGGGAGAGCCGCGTGAAGGTAAGACCCCAAAACGCGCGCGCGGCCTGAGCACGGGCCGCTTTTCCTTCCGCTTTGGCCGTGCAATTCAATACCGCACGCGGCCGTTACAGGCTTGCGAGCACCGGCGAGCCGGAGCGGCTTGCGGACGCGGTCGTGATGACGCTCGCGCTCGAACAGGCCGACGGCGTGGAACGGGTCGCCTTTCGATGCAGGATCGACGCGCAACTGCTTGGAGACCCGGCCTCGGCGGATATTGAATCCGTGCTCGCCCGGCTTGCGCCGTTCGTCGAACGCGAATTCGAACAGACGCGCGAGAGCGCGCTAAAGTCGATACGGAGCGAACGCAAGCTTCTGGAGATCGTATTCGACCCGAAAAATCGCGGCCCGTTCTGAGCGCCGGCCTTCGAGCTATCGGCCACGGACGGCTCCTGGGTCAGGCGCAAGGCTATCGGGCAACGAAAAAGGGAGTTCGCAATGGCAGTCCAGATAAGGCCCGCCGTCGATAGCGATATCCCCGAACTCGTGCGGCTGGTTGGCGAGATGGCCGCCTATCACGAGTCGC
>JAJYMR010000268.1 GCA_021786815.1 Deltaproteobacteria bacterium | reverse complement strand
CGTGCCGGAAATCGCCGAGCTGGATTTCGCCGAACTCAGCCGCCCGTTCATCTTGAAGCGCAAGGTCACGCCCGCGCCCGCTCCCGATCGCAAGGCTCTGGCTTCGATAGTTTTCACTTCGGGCACAACCGGGGCGCCCAAGGGCGTGATGCTGACGCATGCGAATTTCACCGCGGAAGTCGCGATGCTCGGCCGGGTGTTCACGCTCGGCGGCGACGACCTGCTGCTGTCGCTCCTGCCGCTGCATCACACGTTCGAGTTCACATGCGGGATGCTCCTGCCGCTCGCGAGCGGTTCGACGGTCGCGTATCCAATCGGCGTCGACGCAAAGACCCTCTCGCGCACGCTCGCCGACCTTCGCCCCACTGCGCTAATCGGCGTGCCCGCGCTCTGGGAGGCGGTTCATCGCCGGATAGTCGACGGCGTCGAGGCGCGCGGTCCATTCTTCCACGCGGCTTTCAACCAGTTGCGCGACTTGAACCGCCGGCTCGACCGCGACTCGGGGCTGAACCTCGGCTCGATTCTCTTCCGTCAGGCGCATGCGGCGCTGGGCGGCAGGCTACGGCTAGCGGTGAGCGGCGGCGCCGCCCTGCCCCATCGCGTGGCCGAGTTCTTCAAGGACATCGGTCTCCCGCTGCTCGAAGGCTACGGCCTGACCGAAGCCGCGCCGGTGGTAAGCGTCGCGCACCCGGACGAAACTCCGGTCACCGGTTCGGTCGGAAAGCCGCTTTCGAAGCTCGAAGTCAGGCTCGACGGCGGCACTGAAGTGGGTGAAATCCTGCTCCGCGGCGCCAACGTGATGGCGGGTTACTACCGCAATCCCGACGCGACCGGCGCGGTTCTGAAGGACGGATGGCTTCACACCGGCGACCTCGGCCGCTTCGACGCCGACGGACGGCTCTATATCGTGGGCCGCGCCAAGGAAGTCATCGTCGATGCCGGCGGCAACAACATCTACATCGACGAACTCGAGGAAGCCTACGGCCACCATCCCGACCTGAAGGAGATGGCGGTCGTCGGCCTCAAAGTCGGCGACGGCGAGCAACCTGCGGCGCTGGTCGTGCCGAACTACGGGCGGCGGATGAGCAGGCGCACGGTCGAGGACCTGCTGCGCGCGCATTTCGAGAAGATCGGCGCGGGACTGAGCCCGCACAAGCGCATCCGTATCCTTCGCTTCACCGACCATGAACTGCCGCGCACCCGCACGCGCAAGGTCAAGCGCGCGGAAGTCGCCGCGACGTTGCGCTCGATGCTCGACGAAAGCCGCCTGGAGCGGACGCTCTCGGCAAGCGGCGAGGTCGAGCAGTGGCTCGCCGAAGCGATCGCGCAAGTCTCGAGCGAACGAATCAACGTCACGCCCGCGACCCGGCTTATCGAGGATCTCGGGCTCGATTCGCTCGCGCTGGCGGAACTGGGCGAACATATCTCGATGCACATCGGACGCGACGTCGCGCCCGAGGAGCTTTCCGATCTCCGCACGGTCGCGGATCTCCAGCGCCTGGCGACGAGCGGCGAGACCACGCGCGTCGCGACGCCCTCTTACGCGAAATTCGCCGAGCCGTGGACGCCGATCCTCCCCTCCGCGCTCAGGGACCTCACGCGCGGACTCTTCCGGCGCACCCAGCACACGCTCTTCGACGGATGGCTCAAGCCGACCGTCCTCGGGCGCGGCAACGTGCCCGCCAACCGCAACGTGCTCGTCGTCGCCAACCATTCGAGCCATCTCGATTTCGCGCTCGCCGGCTACGCGCTGGGCGCGCTCGGGCGCGACCTGGTCGTTCTCGCAGCCAAGGATTATTTCTTCAACACGCGGGCGCGCCGAATCCTGTTCTCCAATTTCACCACGCTCATCCCCTTCGACCGCGAACGCGCGCAACTCGAATCGCTCGACGAAGCGCTTGCCCAGCTTGGCGCAGGACGAAGCGTCCTGATGTTTCCGGAGGGTACGCGAACGCCCGACGGCGCGATGCAGGACTTCAAGAGCGGCGTGGGTTATCTCGCGCTGCGCAGCGGATGCGACGTGCTGCCGATGCGGCTTTCGGGCACCTTCGACGTGCTCGGCAAGGGCAGCCTCATCCCGCGCCACCATCCTGTTGAAGTCCGAATCGGGCGGGTCATATCCGCGGACGAACTTCTCAGCGTTGCGCAAAACTCCGACGGTGCGGGCGCCTATCGCAAGGTTGCGGAGTTTTTGCGCGAAGCGGTCGCAAGCCTCGGAAAGCCGCGCGGCCCGCGTCCGCGCCGCGAAGGGACGGCGAACGCTGCCGTCAGCGCCGAACCGAATCCCAAGGCTATCGCCAGCGACGTTCCCGTCGAAGCCGAAGAAGCCGACAAGAACCGCATCGCGCGCTCACGGCCGGGACGGCGCGCCAAGGCATAAGAGATACGCGCGCGGCGAAGAACCGGCCAAGAAGAGCGGGCCAAAACGTAGTAAAACGCGGCTTCGATGCTATATTTGAACCGTGGACTGGTGGAGCAGGAGAGTCGATCACGAACCACGGCGGGTGCGCCTCGATCCTCCCTCGGTCAGCGAGATTATTCCCGAGCTTCTGATCGGCGAGTATCCTCGCGGCGAGGATGTCGCCTGGCTCAAGCGCAACTTCGGCGTGAGTGCGGTGCATAATCTGCAGGACGATGAAGACCTGCGCGTCAACGGGCTCGACATCAGCGAACTCGGCCGGCTCTACAAATCCGAGGGAATCCGTTTCCTGCGCACGCCGATTCCCGACGGCAGCGCCGACGCGATGCGCGCGCATCTGAAGGACGCACTCGCCGGTCTCCACTCGCTGCTCGCCAATGAGCGGCGCGTCTATCTTCATTGCAACGCCGGACTGAACCGCGCTCCCACCCTGGCTATCGCCTATCTGCGCGCCTATCGGCGGATGTCGCTCGACGAAGCCGTGGTGCACGTGAAAAAGCGGCGCGCGTGCGGCCCCTTCATGACCGTGCTCGAAGAGTACTTCGGGCCGCGTCATCTGAGATCCGAGTACTGAACTCGTCGCCGCCGTGGCCGGTTCGCAGCAGGAAAAGAATGACTGGCTGCTGACAGCGTGCGCCTGGGGCGTTCATCTCTACACCGCGACCGGCGCCGCGCTGGGCCTGCTCGCTATTTATTACGCCGACGTCGGCAATTTCCGCGCGTCGTTCCTCGCGATGACCGCAACGATCATCATCGACTCGACCGACGGCACTCTTGCCCGCCTGGTGCGAATCCGCGAGCGCGTGCCCTACGTGGACGGCGCGCTGCTCGACAATATCGTCGATTACCTGACGTTCGTAATCGCGCCGATGGTGCTGGCGATGCGCGCGGACGTGGTGCCGGCGGGATGGGTTGGGCTTGCGGTGGTCTCGTTCGTAGCGGTCGCAAGCGCCTACCAGTTCTCACAGACCAACGCCAAAACGCCCGACCACTTCTACACGGGCTTTCCCTCCTACTGGAATATCGCCGTTTTTTACCTCTATTATGCGAGGCTCTCCGCGGCGCTCAGCGCGGCGGTGCTGGTCGTGCTCGGCGTGATGGTCTTCGTGCCGATCAAATACATCTATCCGAGCCGCACGGTTACGCTTCGGCCGCTCACGGTCGCATACGGGATTTTCTGGGGAATAGTGACGATACCGATGGTGCTGGGCCTGCCGTCGTTCAGTCCGATTCTCCTTTACCTGTCGCTCTCCTACGTGGCCTACTATTTTGTCGTGTCGCTCGTCATGAACGCGCGGGGCTCGGTCGCGAGCGCCCGATAAAGCGAGTCGTATGCCCAAATGAGCGGAGACGCCGAATTATCGCGAGCAACCTTCGACCGCTCATGGCTCGAGGAGATCGACGGGCGCTCGCCGGTCCTGCTCGTGGCGCCGCACGGCGGCACGGCGGACCTGAACGCACGCCATCTCCTCAATCCCAAGGTCAACGATCTCCATACCGCTGAGATAACTCGCGAGTTCGCCCGCCGTATCGGCGCAAGCGCGCTTATCAATACCGCGCTCGATCGCAACAGCGTGGATCTGAACCGGATGGCGCAGCTTCTTGCGCACGCGCCCTGGTTCCTCGAACTCATCGCCGCGCGCGTGCGCTCGATCGCCGCGCGCCATGGACGCGCCGTCGTGCTTCTCATCCACGGATGGAACGTGATTGCGCCACGGCTCGATATCGGTATCGGACTTAGACGTCACGGCGTCGAACTCAGGCCGGCCGGCTCGGCGCGGGTTTCGGCGAGCGACGATTTCATCCACGGGCCCCTGGCGCGCCTTGGCGAGCGGCTCGCCGAGTCGGCAATCCCCGCGAGCTTCGGTCTTCGTTATCCCGCCGGCGGCGCACAGAATCTGCTCCAGGCCTTCACCGACCGTCATCTTGAAGATGACGTACCGGCGCTGAGCGAGCTTTCAGCGATGGCGGCGCGAGGCGCGATCGAAGCCGCGCAACTCGAGCTTTCGGTTGCGCTCAGGATTCCGGGAAGCTTTCGCGAGCGATGTATCGAGGCGATGGTCGAGTGCTTCGGCAATCCGCCGCGCGGCGATTCCACGAGCGCGCCCGCGCGATTGCACGTGATTCGGACGCCGGAAGTCCGCTCGGCGATGCCCGCAAGGCGCCCGCCCGCTGCCGCGCCGCCGGGCCGCGTCGGAATCGAGTTCTTCGACCCGCGTTCGCGCGTCGGCGCGATGGCGAGCTTCGATCTGGGGCCGGGCGGTGTCGGCGCGCGAATCATGGTACTGCTTCCCGGCGGACGCGTGGCGCTGTTCACCAACGAGGGCAGAAGCCGGCTCGACGGCACGCGCGCGAGCCTCGGCCCGCTCGCGTTCGAAGCGCGCGGCCATCGCCTCGGGCTTCGCTTTCACGGTCCGATGGTCATCGTTCCGGACGCAACGTCCTATCTACGGCTGGAACGCGCGCTTGCCTCGGCACGATTGGAAGAGTCGGCGGAAATCGAGATCGAACTCGAGCCTTATCCCGACGAGCACGAGCCGCGCGCGATGTTCCGGGAAAACGGCGGGCAATGGGACCCGGTGGCGATGAGCGCGTTCGGAACGTTCACCGGTGAGATTCGCGCCGACGGTATCAAGTGCGCGCTCGGCGGATTCGGCCGCGCCGGCACGTCCTTTACCGGCCTTGGACCGCTTCGCTTCACGTCGCGCCGGATGCTATGGGCCTGTTTCGCCAGGGAGACGGCCGAGCCGCTTGCGCTGGAGATCCGCACTCACACCGACGGCGGCGAATCCGAGCACGCAAGCGCCCGGATCATGAACGACGCGGGATGGAGCGCTTGCGAAGTCGCGCGCGTGGAACTCGAGACGCGCTCGGTTTCTGCGCCGCCCGAGCATCTAAGCGCCACATTCACCGAGAACGGCGCACCCGCGCGGACGATAGTTGGAAAAGTCGAGAACTTCGTTCCGCTCTCGCGGCCCGGCCCCGCAAACACACGGATATTCACTTCACTTGGATTCGCGCGCTTCAGGCTTGGCTCGCACGAAGGCGGCGGCCTGTTCGAATACTCCCGCCGCACCGATAATTTGCCTTGACCGCACCCCTCTGTCATTCCCGCGGAGCGCGATGCGCGCGGAGCAGGGAATCCCGGTTTTTTTTGTTCCTTGCCTGCGTGGCGATGCGGAAAAGACCGGGATTCTCTGCGGCAAAAGATGCCGCGAGAATGACATGCCAAAGAATTCGAGCAAGAAGACCACCGTCGCATCCGGTTTGACCGCGCCCCTCTGTCATTCCCGCGGAGCGCGATGCGCGCGCAGTAGGGAATCCCAGTTTTTTTTTGTTCCTTGCCTGCGCCGCGATTTTTTTCTTTCCTGCCCCCGCGCTTTTGCGGGGGAAGGTCAGGAAGGCGGAGCCGCGCGGCGGTCTGAGGTATGAGAGATCAAAAGCGAGGGCACGCGCCTGCCTTGCTTCAACTTTTTACGTAAGATCCAACGATGAGCCGGTCCAAAAAGCTGCCGCCGATTCATCCGGGCGAGATTCTGCTGGAAGAATTTCTCAAGCCACTCGGCATGAGCATGAACAAGCTCGCCGAAAAGTTGCATGTTCCTGCCAACCGGGTCACGCAGATCGTAGAGGGCCGACGCAGTGTCACGGGCGAGACGGCGCTCAGACTCGCGCGCTATTTCGGCACTTCTCCCGAATTCTGGCTCGGCATGCAGAAGGATTATGACCTGCAGGTTGCGCGCGATGAGTTCGAAGCGGAGGTCGAGCGCCAGGTTCAGCCTCGCGGCAAAGCCGCCTGAAACGGACCCAGGGCCGCCGCCATCTGTCTTGCGCGCTT
>JAJYMR010000171.1 GCA_021786815.1 Deltaproteobacteria bacterium | reverse complement strand
ACGATCGAAGCCTCGTTCCAATCGGCCTGGCAGCAAGGCATCATGGCAGGAGTTCTGGCGTCTCCCTAGGGAACCTCTGCACAGGTCATGATGCAGGGACCGTTCCGGCATCGAAGTGGGCATGATCAGAAGGAACGGCGACGGCGCGGCTGGTTGTAAGTGGCTCGCAGGGGTCGCGAGCGTTTACGGTCTGCTCGATTGCGCTTACAGCGCGAACCTCGCCGCGGCCGGGAGCAACTCGCGGCGCACTTGGTAGAGATTGGCCAGCGCGAACATGGTCTGCGCTCGGCACAGGTTCTTTTTCAGGCCGCGGTATCTGACCTTGGCGAAGCCCCACAGCTGCTTGATCACGCGAAAGGCGTGCTCGCCGCACGCGCGGGTCCGCGAACGCGCCCGGTTGATCATCCGCCAGCGCTCGCTCAGCGGCTTGAGATTGGGCCGCCGATTGATCCGGTAGCGCACGCCCCGCGCCTCGAAGGTCTTGCGGTCGGCTTCCTTCCAGTAGGCCTGATCGCCGAAGACCTCGCGCTCCTGCCCATGGAGCAGCGCGGGCAACTGGGTGATGTCGGCTGCCGCCGCGTCGGTGGCGGTCACGCGGTGAACGATCCCGCGCTTATCCGCCCCGATGTGCAGCTTCATCCCGAAGTGCCAGTTCTTGCCCTTTCTGGTCTGCTTCATCTCGGGGTCGCGGCTGGCGGTGGCGTTCTTGGTCGAAGCGGGCGCCGCAATGATGGTGGCGTCGACGATGGTCCCCGCGCGCAGCAGCAGCCGGCGCTCTTCGAGCAGGCCCGCGACCGCGTCGAAGATCGCCTGGGTCAGCCCGTGCTTCTCCAGCAGGTGGCGAAAGCGAAGAATGGTAGTCTCATCCGGCACCACCTCCTCGCTCAGTTCCACTCGCGCAAACCGCCGCATCGATTCGCTGTCATAGATCGCGTCTTCGGCCTGCGGGTCCGAGAGGTTGAACCACTGTTGCAGGAAGTAGATGCGCAGCATCTTCTCCAGCCCCAGCGGCTGGCGCCCTTGTCCCGCTTTGGGGTAGTGGGGCTCGATCAGCGCAAGCAGCCGAGCCCACGGGATCACCGCGTCCATCTCGGCCAGAAACCGCTCGCGCCGAGTCACTTTCCCCTTGCCCTGCCAAGCCATGGAAGCAAACGTCCGCTGATTACCCATCACCGCACCTCCGCTCTCGTCCATCCACCGTTTCCTTTGTACACGAATCGATCAACTTGTGCAGAGGTTCCCTAGCGGCAGACCAGAACTATACGGCTACGGACCCGGTGGAATTCCTGGCGGGGACTAACACCGGAAATCCCATAACCTGGAACGTGAATCTATACTACGCTACGAGTGGCTACCCCAACGTGGGCGCCGAGTTAACGGACCCAAGACCGTCCTTCCAAACACTCAGCGGGGCCCCGGGCTATGAGACCTTCTAGTCCGAGGGCGGGCAGGTGAACGTAACCGCACAGACCACGCTCAGTGACGGCAGCACCGTGCAGGATTGCGTAACGTTCTACATCGAGGGCCCGGGGGACGGGATTCTCAATTCCACGATCACCAGCCAGCTCGCGGGCGCTTCCTCTTCGTCGCCTCAGTCATATCCGAATAGCAAGAGCTATCCGTCGGACGGCACGGGCACGCCGGGTCTCATGGCTCAGGTCGCGGCGAAGGAAAGCTCCTACGCCCAGTTCCAGACGCCGGCGGTATGCAACGGATATCCCGACCTGTGGAGCCTCGATGCAACCTACAACACCCTGGCCAAGTGGCCCGAAGAGCCCGGGGTGTATGACAACAACGGGAGCTGCATAGGTACCGATGGGGGTACTCACATAGGCCTGATGCAGGTGATGACGGATGCCGATCAGGGGTCGGATCCCAACGCATGGAATTGGGTCACGGACGCCGCCGACGGCGTAGGGCTGTTCAGCGGCACGCCTCCGGCAGAGTACAGCACGAAGAGTAACAGAATGCAGACGGCTGCCAGCCTCGAAAAACAAATCATGAGCCAGTACCCGAGAGGGGCGCTTCCCACGCTTACGGGCTACCAGCTCGAGAATATGGCGCTGGTCCTCTACGGGCCGTCCGCCAAGACGGGGCTAAACCAACAGTACTACACTCCAAACTGTGCAGGCACCGTGACAGCAAGGACAACTGCTCGACCGGCTGGCAATGGACGGAGAATTACACAGGCAACCCCGGCGGTACGACTTATGCCGATGATGTGAGAGCAGAAACGATACCGCAATAGCGAAGCGCACGGAGTGCAATCATGAGAAGGATTCCCTTTTTGGCCGCTATAGTCCTCGCGTTCTCTGTGCCCGCTCATGCCGACCGGGTGTGCGTCGGCAGGGTACCCTGGAGCCAAGCGAACGTTGATGCTTTGCGCGGCGCTGACTTGGCTGCGGTCGCCAAATTCGTAAACACTACCCGCCCACGCGTCTCGGCGGGAATAGCGCCCAACCAGGTCGTGGACTTCGCCTGGGCGAAGGTCGGCGGGGGCAAAACCGAACTCGTCGTGGCGTTGGATGTCAGCGGACGCGGGTTCTATACGCTCTGGATTTACAACCACGGCAGCGGGGACGGCCTGGCGATTCAGGAGCTTGAGGGTTGGAAAATGATGGGCGGTCTCAAGGCGATGCTTCGGGACCTCAACGGAAACGGTGTGGACGAGTTGATCATTCCAACTGCGGTTGGCCAGGAAGGCGCCTGGACGCCGACCACAGCCGAGCCGCTCTGGCCAGCGATTTACCGTCCCGAGAACGGAAGGTATGTCGAGGCGGTCTCCCACTTACCGGGCGTGAGACCGGGTCCTCGGTCCATTGAGGTTTCGACCAGGTACCTCGAAGCCAGCCGCGATTTTCCGAGCTACTACGACACGGAGATTTTGCCCAACCTCAACCGAACGATCGGCATGCTGCAGCAGAAAGCGGCGGAGGGCGACGGAAATCCAGGCGCGCTCGCCCGTTTCACGGCCGTCAAAGACAAGATTCTTCGCGTGCTTGGGCGCGACTCGACCGCAGGCCTGAATCAGGCCTACCAGTGGATGAACAGCGACGACCCGCAGGTCCTGCAGTGCGCGCTCGCGACCTTCTATGATATCGGCGGCCACGAAAAGGAGGTGCGCGAGTTCAAGCGGGTGCTGCCGGCCGCGATCGCACGTGACATCGAGCGCCGCAAAGGCGGTGACGAATGAGACGCCGCGCTGCTTCTCCGCGTTCGGACCAGCGCTACGATGCCCATGGCGCGAGGGGTCATTCGGGATGTTATGCTGATGGGAACGATTTCTTCATTTTCGTTCGCAGATGCGTCTTGAAGAACTTGATTACGAGCTCCCCGAAGAGCTGATCGCGCAGGAGCCGCTCGCCGACCGCGACCAGGCGCGCCTTCTCGTCGTCGATCGAAAGCGCCGCACCTTCGAGCATTCCCGCTTCTACAAACTCGCGCGCCATCTTGGCGAAGGCGACCTGCTGATTCTTAACGACACGCGCGTGGTTCCGGCGCGGATCTTCGCGCGCAAGGAATCGGGCGGGCAGGTCGAGCTTCTGATGGTGCGCCCGATGACCGAGCGGCCGGGCGCGTGGCTCGCGATGATCCGGGCGCATCGCCCACTCAAGCCCGGCGCGCGGCTTACGCTTGACGGCGGCGGCGCGCTCCGAATCGCGGGATACGCGCGGCCTGGACGCGCGATCGTCGAAAGCGAAGGCGATGTTTCGATCGATCAACTCATCCACGGGGCCGGAACGCTCGCGCTACCGCACTATATCCGGCGCGACGTGAATCCGAGCGACTTCGACGATTACCAGACGGTTTACGCCGAGCACGAGGGCGCGATCGCAGCGCCGACCGCGGGACTGCATTTCACGGAGGAAACCTTCGCCGAGCTTGCGCGCGTTGGAGTACGCCGCGCGTTCGTAACGCTCCATATCGGGCCGGGCACGTTCGCGCCGCTGCGCGCATCCGAAGTCGAAGGCCATTCGATGGAAGCCGAGTGGTACACGATTCCGCGCGAGACCGCCGAGGCGCTCGATTATGCGAAGCGCACGGGCGGACGGGTCGTCGCGGTCGGAACGAGTTGCGTTCGCACGCTCGAATCCTACGCGGTGACCGGAGACCTCGACGGTTTCACCGGGCTCTTCATTTTCCCGGGATTCCGCTTCAAGCTGGTGGACGCGATGGTGACGAATTTCCATATGCCGCGCAGCACGCCGCTGGCGCTGGTGATGGCGCTTGCGGGGCGGGAGCTTGTGCTTGACGCGTATCGCGAGGCGATGCGCCATCGCTACCGCTTCCTGAGTTACGGCGACGCGATGCTTATCCTCTGATGGTTCCCGCGAAAAGCCCCATCGAGCTTGTGATCGCCGCGCGCGACGGCGACGCGCGCACCGGTCGCCTTGTGACTCCGCACGGCGAGGTCGCAACTCCCGCGTTCATGCCCGTCGGCACGCAGGCCGCTGTCAAGGCGATGGCGCCCGATGAGCTTTGGCGGATGGGCTACAGGATGGTGCTCGCCAACGCGTACCATCTTGCGATTCGGCCCGGGCCGGAACTGGTTCGCGAGATGGGCGGCGTCGCGCGCTTCATGGGATTTCCCGGCGCGGTGCTGACCGACTCGGGCGGCTTCCAGGCGATGAGTCTCGCGAAGATCAATTCGATAAAGGAGGAGGGGATCCGCTTTCGATCGCATCTGGACGGCGCGCCGCTCATGCTGACGCCCGAGAGCGCGGTCGAAACCCAGGAGCAATTGGGTTCGGATATCATGATGGCGCTCGACGAGTGCACGCCGTATCCGGCCGAGCGCGAGCGCGCGAAGCATTCGCTGGAGCTGACCGCGCGATGGGCGGAGCGATGCCTCGAAGCGCGGCGCAGTGAGACGCAGGCGCTTTTCGGAATCGTTCAGGGAAGCGTGTATGCGGATCTGCGCACGACGAGCGCGCGGCAGATAACCTCGCTCGGCTTCGACGGGTTTGCGGCGGGCGGGCTATCGGTCGGGGAGCCGAAGGAAGCGATGCTAGAGATGGCGGCGCTGACGGCCTCGATGCTGCCGGACGGCCGCCCGCGCTACCTGATGGGCGTCGGGACGCCTTCGGACCTGCTCAGGGCCGTCGGGATGGGCTTCGACATGTTCGATTGCGTCCTCCCGACCCGCAACGCGCGCAACGGATGTGCGTTCACGAGCGCGGGACGGGTGCTGATAAAGCGCTCGGAGAACGCGCGCGACCGCCGTCCGCTGGACGAGGGTTGCGATTGCCGCGCCTGCACGAGCTTCACGCGCGCCTATCTGCGACATTTGTATATGGCGGGCGAGATACTCGCGGCGCGTGCTCTTACCGAGCATAATCTGTACTTTTATGGACGCTTGATGCGCGAGGCCCAAGCTGCTATCGCATCGGGCACTTTCCGTACGTTCGCGGAGGGCTGGCTCGGCCGGCTTTCCGGCGGCGAAAACGGTTCCGAACTGGACGAAAACTGATGTTTTTCGAGGGAATCGCACTGGCCCAGCAGGCCGCAAACGCCCAGGGTGGCACGCAGGAGGTGTTGTTCACCACCGTCATCCCGCTTGCCCTGCTGTTCGGCATCTTTTACTTCCTGATAATCCGACCGCAGACGAAAAAGGCGGCAGAGCATGCCAGAATGGTGAGTTCGCTCAAGCGCAACGACGAAGTCGTCACGACGGGCGGGCTTATCGGACGGGTGACCGAGATCGGCGACCGGGTTTTGGTGGTCGAGATTGCCCCTAACGTGCGCGTGCGGGTCGAACGGTCGCAGATAGCGGCGCTTTCAAGCTACGGTAAAACCCCGGCGTCGAAGAAGGACAAGGGAGAGCAGGCCTAGAGGCGCCGGCGCGAAAAGTACGGTGATAGCTTAAGTGGAAACAGGTCAAAGTTTCGCTCCGATACTGATTATCCTCTCGATCGCGGTTGCCGTCCTTTACCTGCATCTGACCGGCGGCAGCGGCAAGACCCGTCTTTACCTGGCGGCGTTGCTGACCGTGGTCTCGCTGTTCCTGATGGTGCCGAGTTTCAACCCGAATTTGCCGGATTGGTGGAAAGGTTATCTTCCAACCTCGAAAATCCAGCTCGGACTGGACCTGCAGGGCGGCACTCATCTGCTGCTCGGCGTCAAACTCGACGACGCGGTGAAGAACCAGCTCAGACGGCGCGGCGACGACCTGAAGGCCGAGCTCAACCAGAACAAAATCCCCTTCGACAGTATCGCGATGAATTCCGGCGGAGCGCTGGTCGTGACGCTCAAATCAAGCAGCGAGCGCGACGCG
>JAJYMR010000211.1:1067-6321 GCA_021786815.1 Deltaproteobacteria bacterium | reverse complement strand
GCTCGAGCTTGCCGAGCCCAATCGAAGCCGCGTCGCGGAGGTCGAAAGGGTAACGCCCGTCGTGAAAAAGCCGCTTAGCCGGCTCGTCGCCGAATATCCGCTGCTCGACACGTCGGTTGCACGGCTGGAAGGCGCGGAGGTGGTCATCGGAGTAGGCACCGGCGTGGGTGGACCCGAAGGCGTGGATGCCGTCAAGGAGTTGGCGCGCGTGCTCGGCGCCGGGCTCTGCGCGACGCGGCGCGTCACGGACGCGGGATGGCTCCCGCGCCAGCATCAGGTGGGCCTTACCGGCAAGGCAATCGACGCTCGGCTCTATATCGCCGTCGGAGTGCGCGGCGCGCCCAACCATACCGTGGGGCTGAAGCGCGCCGAAACGGTCGTGGCGATCAACAACGACCCCGAGGCGCTCATCTTCGAGCGTGCCGATCTGGGCCTCGTCTCCGATTGGGCGGATATCGTTCCGGCTCTGCGCGACGCCTTCCGCAAACGGCTCGGCTGACGCTCGATTCGGTCGCCGTCCGCGCGCCCGCCGCCGGAATTGCGTCAGGCGGCGCGAGTCACGATTTCGCGCCCAGCGCGCTTCTGCACCGGCGATATCTGCGGATAAGCGCGTTGGTTGAGCTGTCGTGCCTGAGTTCAGGCTCCGCGGCGTTTTCCAACTCCGGAATAATCCGCTGCGCCAGCACTTTTCCGAGCTCAACACCCCATTGATCGAACGAGTCGATATTCCAGATCGTCCCCTGCGTGAAGACGCTATGCTCATACAGTGCGACCAGCTTTCCGAGCGTCTCGGGAGTCAAGCGCTCGGCAAGGATGGTCGTCGAAGGGCGATTGCCCTCGAACACGCGATGCGGCACGAGCCAGTCGGGCGTTCCTTCGGCCTTGACCTCCTCGGCGGTCTTGCCGAAAGCGAGCGCCTCGGCCTGCGCGAATACGTTGGCGAGGAGAAGCTCATGATGACGGCCGAGAGGGTTGAGCGGCTCAAGAAACGCGATGAAGTCGCACGGGATGAGCTTCGTGCCCTGATGGATGAGCTGATAGAAGGAATGCTGGCCGTTGGTTCCCGGCTCGCCCCAGAAGATCGGGCCGGTCTCGTAGTCAACCGCCGCACCGTCCAGCGTCACGTGTTTGCCGTTTGACTCCATCGTTAGCTGCTGCAGATAGGCCGGAAAGCGTTTCAGATACTGGTCGTACGGCAGAACGGCGATCGTCTGCGCGCCGAAGAAATTGTTGTACCAGAGAGCGAGCAGGCCCATCAGGACCGGCAGATTGCGCTCGAACGGCGCGGTGCGGAAATGCTCGTCGATCGCGCGGAACCCGGCGAGCATCGCGCGGAAGTTATCGGGCCCGACAGCGATCATGGTCGAAAGCCCGATCGCCGAGTCCATCGAATAGCGCCCGCCGACCCAGTCCCAGAATCCGAACATGTTTTCCGTGTCGATTCCGAACTTCGACACTTCATCCGCGTTGGTCGAGACCGCGACAAAATGCTTCGCGACCGCCTTCTGGTCGCCGAGCGCCGCAAGCAACCACTCGCGCGCGGTGTGCGCGTTGGTCATCGTCTCTAGCGTGGTGAACGTCTTGGAAGAAACGATGAAGAGGGTTTCGCCGGGGTCGAGAGCGTGCGTCGCTTCGGCGAAATCCGTCCCGTCCACGTTCGAGACGAATCGGACCGTCAGGTTGCGATCGCTGTAATGGCGAAGAGCCTCGTAGGCCATCACGGGCCCGAGGTCCGAGCCGCCGATTCCGATGTTGATCACGTTGCGGATACCCTTGCCGGTATGGCCCTTCCACGAGCCGTCGCGCACGCGCCGCGCGAAGTCGGCCATCCTGTCGAGCACCTTGTGAACCTCGGGCACCACGTTCTCGCCGTCGACGATTATCGACTCGCCGCGCGGAGCGCGGAGCGCAACGTGCAGCACGGCGCGCCGCTCTGTCACGTTTATCTTCTCGCCGCGAAACATCCCTTCGATCCGCGCGCGCAATCCGGCCTGCTCGGCCAGCGCGATCAACAGGCGCATCGTTTCGGCCGTCACACGATGCTTCGAATAGTCGAGGTAAAGTCCGGCGGCGTCGACCGCCAAGCGCTCGCCGCGGCCTGGGTCGTCGCGAAACAGCGCGCGCAGATGGACGTTTCGGATTTGCTCGTGATGGGCGCGCAGTGCCTTCCAGGCGGGAGACTCTGTAAGCGATACGGTGGTTTGGTTCATGGTCGTCTCTTTCTCCAGATTGCTTCTTCGCCGCCTTGCCGCTTGCGAAGCGGACCTGACAGATATTTTTCTATGCCTGCGGCGGAGGCTGAAAAAGACCTGACCCGCATCCGTGAGGTTTCGTCGTTGTCCAGCGCCCGGCAAATCACGCGCGTCGGGCGATTTGACCGTCGGTGAAACCCGATGCTACAAGCGCGGCCAAGGGTACTTGCGCAGGAGGAGATATGGCGAGTTTCGGCCTTGTGATGTTTCCCGCCGATTACGCGATTCAACCGGTGGAACTTGCGATTGCCGCGGAAGAGCGTGGTTTCGAATCGCTCTTCTTTCCCGAGCACACGCACATCCCGGCTTCGCGCAAGACGCCCTATCCAGCGGGCGGCGAACTGCCGCGCGAATACTCACACACGCATGACCCCTTCGTTGCGTTGGCCGCGGCCGCCGCGGCGACGAAGAAAATCAAGCTCGGAACCGGGATCTGCCTTGTGGTGGAACGCGACCCGATCGTGCTCGCGAAGGAAGTGGCCTCGCTCGACGTGATTTCGAACGGCCGCTTCGTGCTCGGAATCGGCGGCGGATGGAACGTCGAGGAGATGGCGAATCACGGCGTCGACTTCAGGCGCCGATGGAAAGTGGTCCGTGAAAAGGTGCTCGCGATGCGCCAGATATGGACCAAAGAGGCCGCCGAGTTCCACGGCGAGTTTGTCAACTTCGACCCCATCTGGTCCTACCCCAAGCCGGTCCAGCCGGGCGGTCCGCCGATTCTGCTCGGCTCGCATACCCGCCGCGCATTCGAACGCGTGGTTGAGTACTGTGACGGATGGATGCCGATAGCGGTGCCGGGCAGGGTCGACCTCGCTGCGGGTTTGAAGGCACTGCGCGAAAGCGCCGCGCGCGCCGGACGTCCGTTCGAGTCACTGCATCTGACGGCGTTCGCCGTCGCTGATGAAAAGACCGCGCGTGAGGTCATCGCGATGGGTTTTCAGCGCGTACTTTTCGCCCTTCCGCCGGACGACCGCGACAAGGTGCTGCCGCTGATCGACAAGTACGCGTCAATCGCGCGGACGCTCTCGTAGCGACTTGAAGAAACGCGTCGTTGCCGCCTCGCCTCAGCGCGCGTCTCTGGCGCGCCGGAACACTTAATTGTGGGGCCGGCCGGCAAACGGAGGGAATATGAGCATATATCTTCGCCAAATAGCGCTGGTTGCCGAAAAACTCGCTCCTGTAATCGACGACCTGAAGGCAGTGTTCGGCCTCGAGGTCTGTTTCGTGGACAAGGGAGTTGCCGAGTTCGGCCTCGAGAACTCGCTGCTTCCGGTCGGAACCAACTTCATCGAAGTGGTCGCCCCGATACGCGACAACACCGCCGGCGGACGATATCTCAAACGGCGCGGCGGCGACGGCGGCTACATGGTCATCTGCCAGTGTGACAGCCATCAGACCCAGCTTGCCCGCAGAGCGCGTGCGCTTTCCCTCGGCATCCGTATCGCGTGGGAGCACGAAAGCGACGCTTATCACGTGATCCAGCTTCATCCCGCGGATACCGGCGGGAGCTTCTTCGAAATCGATTGGGACGCGAAGGGCGAGCCGCAAGGCAACTGGGGGCCGGCGGGTGGCAGCGGATGGCCCGCCGCAAAACGTACCGACGTGATCAAGGCCTATACCGCAGTCGAGCTTCAATCGCCCGACCCCGAACGGCTGGCCCGGCGATGGAGCGATATCACCGAAATCGCGCTGCGCAAGGATTCAGCGGGGCGGCTCGAATTGCCGCTCGCGAATGCGACCGTTCGATTCGTCGAAGCGACCGACGGCCGCGGCGAAGGGCTCGGCGGAATCGACGTGGTCGTCGCTGATCGCAAGCGGCTGCTCGATGCGGCCGAGCGGCACGGCCGTCGCGTCTCGGACAACCAGGCCATGATCTGCGGCGTGCGATTTTACCTGCTGTAATCCGAGTTCCGGCCTCGCGGCGTCCCGTTGTCCATCGTCGTTACGGCAGAAATGCGCACGCGAAAACGAGAAACCACCCGGCCGTGACAGTCGCGGATGAACAGGCTGCGCGCGCCGAACCGAGACCTTGCGGAAAAGAATTCGGCGGTCTATGCGATGGTTGAGGCTGGAGTGTCATGGATCGAATGCCACGTTCGCACGCCGCGCCGCTTTGGAGAGCCGGACGACCGCGCGTATGGCCCGCGCGTCCCGGCTTCGGACAGGCCCGGCGAGACGAGCGGGCCATGGGTCACGGCGAACCGGGCGTAATCACCCGTGCCGCGAGCACTCCCCGCAACGCGTGTGGCCCGCGGCTCACATGCGCGGCACTGATGCTTGTGCTCGGGCTTCTCGTTTGGCCGGCATTGGCGAGCACATCGGCCCTCGCGGGCCAGCCGGGCAGCAAGCTCCGGCAGGCGCTCTCAAGCGGCGACTTGCCGACCGCCGAGCGCGCGGTGCGTGAGCAAGTCCGCGCCCATCCGCAGTGCCCTCGGGCGCATCTCGCGTACGCAGCTCTGCTCGCGCAGCAAGGCCGCAAGACCATGGCGCGCCATGAGTTGCTCGAAGCCGAGCGCCTCGAGCCCGGCCTGCCATTCGCTCCGCCGAGCGCGGTTGACGAGCTTGCGCGCAAGCTTGGGATAGCCGACCAGCTTCCCAAGCGGACGCACTGGCATTTCTGAAGCTGCGGTCAAATCGGGCTCGCGCGGGTTCTGCGATGAGGGCAACGGCTGCTCGGGTGCGCAACCGTCGCGCAAAGGCGAGTTCGTCAATCCGCTGCGTCGAGGAGCAGGTCGCGAAGCCCTGAGTGACGTTCGATACGGCGCTCGATTCCCTTGCGCAGCATCTCCTCGGCGCCAACGAGCACAACCGAACGCCGGCTGCGCGTAAGCCCCGTGTAAACTATCTCGCGGGTGAGAATCGGAAGCTCGGTTTCCGGCAGAATCAGCGCGACGGAATCGAACTCGGAGCCCTGCGACTTGTGAACGGTCGTCGCGTAGGAAAGTTCGATCGAATCTCTGATCGCGTCCAGATGAAACACGGCAAGCCCTCCGGGCCTATTG
>JAJYMR010000211.1:0-1057 GCA_021786815.1 Deltaproteobacteria bacterium | reverse complement strand
TGAACGCGACCATCATCGCCTCGCTCCTGCCCGGCGTCCGGACTTGGATCACCACACCCTGGTCGCCATTGAACAGCGTTCGCTCGTAATCGTTTCGCACCACCATCACGGGCTCGCCCACGCGAAAGCCGATTCTTTGCGACACTTGCGACGGCGTTCCCGTGGTAAGCGAATGGAGAATTCGGTTGATACGCTCGGTTCCGGTTGGAAGAACCCGCGTGAGACACAGGATTCGTGACGCGGCGCGGAACTTGAGGAGCCGCTCCAGCCGCGCAGCCGTCTCGCCGTCGAATCCTGTCTCCGTCGGCCTCTTGACGCCGCGTGCAAGCTCGTGAATCTCGGCATTGCCGACGAATTTCTCATGCCAGCGCGCAAGGAACTCTTCGATATGCGCGCTGTCCGGGGAAAGCATCTCGACTCCCTCGAACTTCAAATCCTCCGGACGCGAACGCCGCACGATCGATGACGCCCCGGCCGCGCCCGGCAAAAGCGCGTCCGCGTCGCCACGATTTACCGAAGAGGCGACCTGCGGAATCGATCGCACGCGCTCGTCGCTTTCGTCCATGCGATAGCTGCGGACAAGACGCACGCATACCGGCGCGCGGCTATCCGGCTTTTCCGAAGCGGCGTCCACCAGGTCCCGGAAAACCGCGCCCGCCGTGACCGACGGAAGCTGATCCGCGTCACCCAGCATCACCAGTTGCGTCTTTTCGGGAATCGCGGCGAGCAGCCGCTCGGTCAGCACCAGGTCGAGCATCGAGCACTCGTCCACGATCACGACCGACGCGTCGAGCTGGTTGTTGCCGTGATGCATGAACCGTCCGCTTGACGGCGAGTAGCGGAGCAGGCGATGGACCGTGCGCGCTTCGAGCGACGCGTCGCGAAGCTCCTCGTCGGATTTCGCGGGATTCTCGATCCGCTTTAGACTTTCGCGCACGCTTTCGCTCATCCGAAACGCGGCCTTCCCGGTCGGCGCCGCCATCGCAATTTTCTCCGGCGCGATACCGAGCCGCGCGAGCATCCTGAGTATCGCGACGACAATCGACGTCTTGCCGGT
>JAJYMR010000373.1 GCA_021786815.1 Deltaproteobacteria bacterium | reverse complement strand
GCCGCGCCTACCTCCACAGGAGATGCGATGAGTGGAGAGGCAGGCCGGTTTACGCGGTCGGGAATACCACTGAAGGACTTCTATGGTCCGGACGACGTAAACCCGGCGAATCATACCGAGGTCCCCGCGAGCTTTCCGTTCACTCGGGGACGACGCGCGCGCGCGGTTGCGGCGGGTGGATGGATTCAGCGCGGGCTCTCGGGTGAAGGCGACGCGGCGCGCTCGAACCAGCAGTTGCGCTATCTGATCCGTGAGGGTCAGAGCGGGCTCGATCTAATCGGCGACAGTCCGACGCAGGCGATGATGGACCCGGACCATCCGCTTGCCGCCAATGCGATCGGGACACAAGGCGTCTCCTTGTGTCACAAGCAGGACTATATCGAGCTGTTCAAGGATCTCCCGCTTGATGCGATCACCGTGTCGTTCTCGGTGCCCGCGATTTTCGCGGTCGCGGGCTTGTGCCTCGCGGCGAGACGCTACGGTTTCCCGGTTCAGAAGCTGCGCGGCTCGACGATCCTGACGCCGTTTTACAGCGAGGATGTCACCTACGCCATCCATATGCCGTTCGACGCGCGAGTTCGCACGGCGTGCGACGTGATCGAGTTCTGCGCCCGCGAGATGCCGCGTTTCCACGCCTTTATCGAGGACACCTACTACTTCAGCGAATCGGGACTCGACGCGATCGAGGAGATGGCGCTCGGGTTCCTCGAGATCCGCCATCTCGTGCGCGAAATGCTGAAGCGCGGCGTCGATATCGACGCGTTTGCCCCGCGTATCGCGATCCTTGTGAACTGCAGCATGGATTTCTTCGAGGAGATCGCGAAAATCCGCGCCACGCGGCGCCTGTTTGCGCGCATGATGAAGGATGAGTTCGGCGCGCGCGATCCGCGCTCGTGGTCGGTCGTGATAACCAGCCACACCTCGGGCCTCACGATGACCGCGCAGCAGTTGCCGAACAATATCGTGCGCGGCACGACGCAGGCGCTGGCGCTGGTGCTCGCCGGCGCGCACGCGATCGAAATATCGGCCTTCGACGAAGCGTTGCGCACCCCCACCGAACAGGCGCATCTGGTGGGACTCAGAACCCAGCAGATAATCGAGTCGGAAACGGGAGTGTCGAAGGTGGTCGATCCGCTCGGGGGCTCCTACTACGTCGAATCGCTGACCGACGAGATGGAACGGCGCATCTGGTCGATGGTCCAGGACATAGAGGCGCGCGGCGAGCCGGGCGAGTTGCAGGAATCGGGATGGTTCCGTGCGTTTTTCGAAGAGAAGATGCAACGCTACCAGCGCCGGCTGGACACCCGCGAACAGATCGTCGTGGGCGTCAACGCGCATCGGCTTGCGGACGAAAAAGACACGCTGCTGCGCGAAGTCTCCGAGGCGAAGATCCGCCCCTACTGCGAGCGGATCGCCGAGGTCAAGGAGTTCAAGGCCAATCGCGATCTCACCAGTACCAAAGCCGCGCTGGCAAAGCTTCGCGAGCGGACGAAAGAAGGTCAGAACCTTGCGCCCGCGGTGGCGGAGGCGACCGAAGCGTCGGCCACGATGGGCGAAATTGCGGGGACGATCCGGCAGGCCTACGGATTTCCGTATGACCCGTACGGCGCGGTGAAACCTCTCGTCTGAGGCAACATCTCATGGCAAATGGACGTGTAGTAATTGGGATGCTGGGACTCGACCAGCACGAGCTTGGTGCGGTTGCGGTGGCCCGGATACTTCGTGACGCGGGGATGGAAGTTGTTTACGCGGGCAGATTCAACACGCCTGAAAGTATAGTCCAGGTCGCGCTCGACGAGGACGCCGACGTAATAGGTATAAGCTGCCACTCCTGGGAATACGTCGAATACATGCCTGAAGTGATGAGGTTGATCGCGGACAGAAGCGCCGATGTCTCGATTGTCCTTGGCGGGTCGGTCATCACGCCTTCCGACGCGTCGAGGATGAAAGAGCAGGGCGTTTCCGCGGTGTTTGGCGCCGGTGCGTCGCGCGACGAGATAATCGAAATCCTCACGGGGCTGGTAACCGCGCGCCAGGCGCGAGTCTCGATGGGCTGAATCGTGCGCGGGCCGCCTGGGCCTCGCGGCCACGCATCCATCACAGGTGGCTCATCCGGGCTGACGTCGGGTCAGCTTTTGACTAATCGCGGTGTCTCTATCGCGGGTCTGCGCGCGTCACGATGCTGTTGCGCGAGGGCGGGCGCATTAGTATGAGTCGGCAAGTTACCACGATCGCAAAACATACTGAGCCGTTCAGCAAGGAGGTCCGTTATGGAACCGAACGCGAGCGAGAGCGTGGCTTTGCTGATATTGCGTCTGGGGCTGGGGATTTTTCTTTTGATGTGGGGGCTGGACAAGTTTTTCGAGACTGAGGGTGCAGTTGGGATTTTCCAGAACTTCTATGGGCTTACGTTTTCCGGTTTCACAGTCATAATCGCCGGCATAATCGAGATAATAATCGCGGTTCTGATCCTACTCGGCGTTTTCAAGACCGTCATTTACGCGATCGGACTCCTGATGCATCTCGCGAGCATGATCGTCTCATACGAGCACTGGCTCATCCATCCGTTTACCGGCGTGAACCATCTCTTCATCGCGTCGATCCCGGTGCTCGGAGCTTTTATCGCGCTCTGGCTGATGCGTGAGCGCGACGTGATCACGCTCCAGCGCGGATAACCCAACCCGCGCATCGCGCCGGCGCGGCGTAATCACCGCGCCGGCGCGTCATATCGATTCAGGCTCGAACAGCGGCGGCGGTTCGCCGCCTGCTATTTTTTCGCGGTTACGCGGTCGCCGATCGCGGTGAACATGAATGCGCCCAGGTTCGACATGTCGAGCGTCTCGCTCATCACCATCGCGGGCGTTCCGAGTCGCGCCTGCAATTCCTTGAGCGACGCGGCGGGATTGTCGGTCTCGAGCTCATAGAGCGCGAGATACTTCCACTGGCTCTTGGCGTCTCCCAATTGCGCGTCGGAAATCTTGAAGCGCTGCGCCGCGACGAAGCCGGGCACGCGCAGCACGTCGGGGATGTGCTGGTTGTCGTACCACTTGTTGAATTCGGCGTCACGGTTGCCGGTTGCGTTGGTCATCACCACAAAAACATGTTTGGCCATAGGAATTGTCTCCCGTGAGTTTTGCCCCAGCGTCCGGCTATCACTGGTTCGTCTCGATTTGCAAACGGGCGCGTACGCTCCGCATCGCCGTTCATCTCCGCCGAGTTCTCCGGGCTGCTTCCAAATCGTCGTTTGAAAGCGGTCCCGATTCGGTTCGAAGCGCGCCGCGCAAGCGCGAATTTCTGTAGCCATCGGAGACATCATGAATGCCGCCGTGAGCGGCCATATCCGCCGCTTGCCTGCGGAGTCGAAGCCGCGCCCAGCCAAAAGCGACGCCGGTCCAATTTCCCGGGCCAAGACGATGCGCTTTCCCTGTGAAATCCGCGCGATCCGGCGCGCGCGAACGGAGGCGTTTCGCTCGGCACCCTGATTGCAAGCAGTACGAATCGCCCAACCGAAATTCGCCCGCCTTTGATGATTTTTCGGTTGCGTCGGACGAGGTGCGCCATGCCACGTTTCTCGCTGCGTAACCCCCACATGGTCATCGTGGCCGCTCTGCTCACGGCGCTCCTCGGCGCAATGGCCTTTACCCGAATGCCTGTGGATGTGTTCCCGCGCTTGCACATCAAGGCCGCCGTGGTCGCGACGTTTTACCCAGGTTTCGCGCCACTTGCGATGGAGCAGGACATCACGAGCCGCTATGAACGGTTTTTCACTCTGGGCAACGGAATCGAGCACATAGAGTCGCGCTCGATCCCGGGAGTGAGCGCAATTACGGTTTACTTTCATCCCGACGTCAACATAGGAGTCGGAGCGGCCAACCTGGCGACGCTCGCGATGGGTGATTTGGGGCTTATGCCCCCCGGCACGCTGCCGCCACTCGTGCTCGAGTATAATGCGTCCTCTTCGATTCCGGTGATTCTCGTCACGCTTTCCGGCCCATACGACGAGACCGAACTTCAGAATCAGGCGCGCTACAACGTGCGTAATTTCATGGCGACGGTCGAAGGCGCCTCGGTGCCGTACCCGTTTGGCGGAAAGATTCGCCAGATCATGGCGTACGTGGATCGGCAAAAGCTCCAGGCGCAGGGGCTTACGCTGCGCGACGTCACCAACGCGATCAACGCCACCAACCAGATTCTGCCCGCCGGCGATGCGAAGATTGGCCCGTATGACTGGTATATCTATTCCAATTCGCAGATTCCCACGCCCGAGGCGCTTAACCACGTTCCGATCAAGCTCGGGCCGGCCCAGTCACCGACCTATTTGCGCGACGTCGGAGACGCGGAGTATGCCGCCCAAATCCAGTACAACAAAGTTCTTATCAACGGCCGACCGTCAGTTTACGTCCCCGTCTTCAAGCAGACCGGCGCAAACACCCTGGATGTGATCAACGGCGTCAAACGCGCGATTCGGGAAGTTACGGGCTTGCGCGCCGGCATGAAGGTCGGAACGCTCTTCAGCCAGGAGGGCACCATCCTGAACGCCGTCCGGGCGCTCGAACATGAAGCGCTTTCCGGAGCGTTGCTCGCATCGCTGATGATTCTGTTGTTCCTCGGAAGCTTTCGATCCACTTTCGCTATTTTCCTATCGATACCCTTGTCGATCATGGCCGGGTTCGTCGGCCTGTTCGTGTCCGGCCAGACCATCAATCTGATGACGCTTGGAGGATTCACACTGGCGATCGGCCGGCTGGTGGATGACTCGACCGTGGTGCTGGAAAATATCAATCGTCATTTCGCGATGGGCAAGGCGCCCGCCCAGGCCGCCGCCGAAGGGGCCGAGGAAGTCACTTACGCGGTGCTGGCTTCCACCATCAGCACGATGGTGGTCTTCCTGCCAGTGGTGTTTCTGTTCGGAGTGAGCAGACAGCTCTTCACCGCGCTCGCTCTTGCGGTGCTGTTCGCGATGGCGGCCTCGTACCTCGTCTCGATGTCGATCATCCCCATCTACTGCGCGCGCTGGCTGAATCCGGAAGAAGCGCTTGAGGCCGCCCATCGTCAAGCAACCGGCATCGACACGCGCCGCGGACCGCTTGCCGCGTTCGATCGGGCCTACGAGCGCTTCGCAACGCGCTTCGCCCGTCTGCTCGATCGAACCATGGATCACAAGGCCATGGTAATCGCATCGGCCCTGGTTCTCTTCGTCGTTTCGATGCTGATGTTCCCGCTGCTCGGCACGCGAATGTTTCCGGAAACCGACCCGGGCAAGTTTGTTATCAACATCGTAACGCGGGCGGGCACGCGTCTGGAATTGACCGAGACCGCCGCCCGCCGGATTAACGATGTCATTCACCGGGTTATCCCGCCCCACGACCTGAAAGAGGTGATCGCGAACCTCGGTGTTGTTCCGAACGTGTCGGCGCTCTACACGCCCAACTCGGGCGAAGACACCGGCCAGATAATGGTGGCGCTGAGCGCCGAACATAGCCGTTCGACGGCCTACTACGAGCGAGTTGTGCGCGCGGCTCTTGAGCGCGAGGTGCCCGACGTGCGCACGTTTTTCAGTTCCGGCAGCATCATAGACGCGGTTCTCAATTTCGGCGCCCAGGCGCCCATCGATGTGCAACTGAGCGCGCCGATGAGCGAGGATTTTTCGCCGATGTTCGGGTTCGCCCGGGAAATCGAGGAACGTCTTCGCTCGCTGCCCGAGGTCGGGCAGATGATGATCAAGCAGGTGGCCGATTATCCAACCGTCGAGATAAATGTGGACCGCATAAAAGCCGCGCGCCTGGGTATAACCGCTCGCTCCGTCATCACCAACCTGATCACGGCTCTCAACAGTAACGATATGATTCAGCCGTCCATCTGGATCGATCCGCGCAACGGCGACGATTACTATCTCAGCGCCCAGTACTTCGAGCAAAATATCAATTCATTCCAGACTTTGCTCGATATCCCGGTCGGAACCCGGCTCGCCTCGAACTTTGAGGATTACCACTATCGTGGCGCGAAACCGCGCCCCAGTAGTAGTCTTGGCGGTCACGAGCAATCCATCCTGCTCGGCGAAGTAGCCACTATCAAACTCACGCGCTATCCTTCCGAGGCCGACCATTACGACATCCAACGCGTCGTTGACGTTCTTATCTCTCCCAGTACCGGCGATCTCGGCGGTACGCTGGACGCGGTGAGGCACGCGCTTGCGGGGGTCAAACCGCCACGCAACGTAAAGGTGTATTTCCGCGGTTCCGTGGTGAACATGCAGAAGACTTTCGCAAGTATCGAGAGCGGGTTCATTCTGGCCGTGATCGTGGTTTACCTGGTTGGAGTTGCGCAGGCACGCTCCTGAGATCGGAA
>JAJYMR010000285.1 GCA_021786815.1 Deltaproteobacteria bacterium | reverse complement strand
TGGACTTCGCGCTTTATCTCAACCAGCTCCGATGGAGCGGCACGCAGATCGGCGCGCTGATCGCCGCAAGCTTTCTGTTTGGCTCCGTACTAAGCATTCTCGTCGGACCTTTGAGTGACAGACTTGGTTATCGGCCTTTGCTGGTTGGCTATGAAATAGGAATGGTTGGACTCTTTCTTGCCGCGTCTCTCAGCTCCAATAGCTGGATATTGTCTATTTCGGCGATAGGGGGAGGGTTCGGCCGCGGTGCGAACGGGGCTCCGGGATGCTTCGTGCCGGTGGAACTCGCCTGGCTTGCCGAGGTAGTGCCATCGTCGCGGCGAGCGGCCGTCTTCAACCTCAATACCGCACTCGGATTCATCGGGATGGGACTTGGCGCGATACTCGCCATATTTCCGGGTTTGTGGGTTTCGCATTTTCCAGGCGTTTTCGCCTACCGGCCGCTTTTTTGCCTTGGCGCGGTCACAGCGATTGCCAACGCGGTGATGCTGTCATGGCTTCCGAACCAGAAGAGCCTCGGTCAGGCCCGGCCCGAGGAGATGGGCGAGCCGAGGAGCCTGACAGAAGAAGAGAAGACTGCACTGACAAGGCTGGGCGGCATCAACCTGTTCCACGGCATATCGGTGGGTCTCTCCGGCCCTTTGATTGCCTATTGGTTTGCGATGAAGTTTCGTGTTGGCCCCACACGTCTCGGTCCTATAGTTGCGCTCGCTTTTTTTTCCGCGGCGATTACCGCCTTTGGCATGGCGTACCTGTCGAGCAGATTCGGCAGCGTGAGGGCGTTTGTTGGAACGCAATGGATTTCCGTCGCGCTGTTGGCGCTGCTCCCATTCCTGCCCACATTTGCGCTCGCATCCGTGATTTGGATCTTCAGGTTCGCCGTGGAACGAGGCGCAGCCGGCGCGATGGAGGCTGTCAATGCCGGTCTTGTTGGCGAGGGCAAGAGGGGGCTTGTCAACGGGCTAAGCGTCGCGTCTTTAGCGACGCCGCGAGCCGTTGGTCCCGCAATAGCGGGGCATTGGATCGCCGCGGGCGCATTCGCGGCGCCTTTTGGCGCGGCGGCTCTGTTCCAGGCAGCTTACATCGTTCTGTACCGGCGCGCTTTTTGGCGACAAGACCGCGCGCCATCAGATTGCCAAAACCTCTCTCGCGCCGTTCACCGCGGCGCTTCGACAAGTTCGAAGGAATCTTCAACGTAGCAGCGCATCCGCCGAGCTGAACAGCCACGGCTTTCTAACAACACGCAAGCCGCATCGTAAATGTAGGGTTGCGAGTAGCCGACGTGACTCGCATCCGAAAGCCTGTTTCTGGGGAAGTGATGATTCGCGAGGCACCTGTAATTTGTGTTTTGAAGATTGGCGGCATAGGCAGCGTTGTTACTACGCTGCCGCTGATAGCAGCGTTGAAGGACACATTTCCACATTCCAGAGTTGTGTACATAACTAATCCGCCCAACCTGCCGTTGATAAGGCGTTACAAAGGAATTGATCAGAGCTTCGCGATTGATCCGTGCCCGTTTCCGCTGTCTGTTTCGCAAGGACTTTCCGTGATTCGGGAACTTCGCCGGATCCGACCTTCTATATTTCTTGACTTGCAGATTCACACGCATCGCCACACTTCAGCCGCGATAGCGCATCTGAGCGGCAGCTCGGTGCGCCTGGGCTTCTGGCGCTCCAGCGATTGGCTCAGGAGCCGTGTCTTCGACGAGGTGATTCACGCCAACCTGCTCTCGCCCGTACACGAGCTTTACCTGCAGATGGCGCGCGCTCTCGGATGCAAAGTGGACGACGGGCTGACGAGGATTTCGCTTACCATCGCCGATCAGGATAGGGCACATGCGCGCGGCCTGTTGGAAGGCTGGTGTGAGCCGCCGACAAAGCTGCTGATCGTAAATCCCAACGCTTCCGAAAAAGCCCGGGTGCGCAGATGGCCGATAGAATTTTACGCCGCAGCGGTCTCTCGCGTGCTCGGCGCAGTTGAGAACCTCAAGGTAGGGCTTATAGGACTTGCCGCCGAGTTTGACTATGTCGAGGAGCTACGGCGCAGGCTCGCGGATCAGAGCGAGCGAGTCAGGAATCTGGCCGGCGAGAGCTCACTGGGCAGCCTGCTTGCCTTGCTGCAGAGGGCGGACTGTCTTTTGACAAACGACAGCGGTCCTCTTCACCTGGGGCTGGCGCTGGAGACGCCGACCGTAGGGCTTTTCGGCCCGGTCCACCCCGACCACTACGCCAGGCTGGGAGACCCTGCCAAAAAGATTATCTTCTATCGTCCGTTGCTGTGCAGCCCATGCGTTCATCATGTGAAGACCCCATCGTGCGGCGGCAAGGGTTATTGCATGCGCTTCATAGCGCCCGAAGAAGTAAGCGAGGCGTGCCTCTATTTCCTTTCGCCCGCCGGTGAAATATCCAGGTCCGAGTTGCAAGAGTGGCGCTTCGCCGACTACCCGCGCATGGTCGCTCAGGACCGAGTCCCTCTTGGCATATGGCGGCGGAGAATTTTGGGATGGGTCGAGTAGGACAGCTTTTTTTGGCCGCCGTGACCACTGCCTCTCAAGGAGACTTGAGCGCGAAGTCCTGCGGAGAATAATCTGGGTCGGCGCCCTGTTGAGCCGGTTCAACGCCGGCCTTGGATAGGGCGCTTGATAATTGATATGCGTGCTGTTCTTCAACGAGTCTCAAAGGCTGAAGTTGAAATCGACGGCGGCGTCGTAGGCCGAATCGGGCGCGGATTCGTCGTTTTGCTTGGGGTCGCGCAGGGCGATACCGAGCAGGACGCCGGGTTTCTGGCCGACCGGATACTCGGGCTTCGCGTGTTCGCCGACGCCGAGGGCAAGATGAACCTCGCGCTCGACAAGATCGGCGGCGAACTGATGGTGATCTCGCAGTTCACGCTGCTGGCCGACACCAGCGCCGGGCGCCGGCCGTCGTTTACCAAAGCGGCGCCGCCCGACGAGGCGCGCCGCCTGTACGAGCATTTCCTGTCGCTCGTGCGGGAAAGCGGTGTTAACGTTGAAACCGGCCGATTCGGAGCGACGATGCAGGTCACGCTTACGAACGACGGCCCGGTCACAATCATGCTGGACAGCCGGGATCGCTGATTTCAGATGCCACGCGCGGGTTTTTACGCAGTCGAGTCAGGCAAAATTTCGTTTCGCAGGGACGGGAACTGGTACAGCGACGAGGAGCGAATCGATAACCCGCGTATCGCGCTCCTGTTCTCGCGCAGCATCCGGCGCAACCCCGACGGTTCGTTTTATCTTCAGGTCGCCGAGGAGCGCGCCTCGATCACGGTCGAGGACACGCCCTACGTCGTCAAATCGCTCGAGGACGACGGCGCCGGCGGTTACATGCTGGTTCTGAACGACGAGGCGCGCGAACCGCTCGACCCCTCAGCGCTCGAAGTCGGCGCCGACAACGTGCTTTACACGCGGGTCAAGGGCGGTGAATTCCGCGCCCGCTTCCTGCGCCCGGCCTACTACCATCTAAGCCCGCATTTCGAGATGGGCGAGGACGGCGCGTTTTACCTGCGGCTCAAGGACGGACGCCACCCGATAAGGCTCGCGCCCGGCGCCAACGGTTCGTAAGCGTCCGCGATGGAGCCTCTTCTCCACATCGTCCTGGTCCAGCCCGAAATTCCCCAGAATACCGGCTCGATCGCAAGGCTCACGGCCGCAACCCGGCTTCGGCTTCATCTGGTCGGGCCGCTCGGGTTCTCGCTCGAAGACCGCTACCTGAAGCGCGCGGGCCTGGATTACTGGCCGATGGTCGATCTGAAGACCTATGCGGGATGGGACGAATTCGCGCGCGAGCACGCCGAAGCGCCGATGAAGTTCTTCTCGGCGCGTGCGGGGCGTTCGTACCTCGCGGCAAAGTACGCGCCCGGCGATTTTTTGGTCTTTGGATGCGAAACGAAGGGACTCGGAGAGGATTTCATCCGCGAGCGAATCGAGCGGACCTATCGGATTCCGATTTTCGAGCCGGGCGTCAGAAGCCTGAATCTTTCCAACGCGGTTTCGATCGTTGTTTACGAAGCGCTCCGCCAGACCGACGCAATAACGGCGGAGAGCTAGCGCGGCGTCAGTTTTTTCGGGAGCATCCGCCGCCAGCGCCGCAGCCGCATCCACCGGCCACCGGCGGACGCGAGCCGAAGTAGTAGCCAAGCGATTCGAGCTCCTCGGCCGAGACCCATTCGGGCTCGCCGTCGAGAGGCGCGTCGCAATGCGTGCAGAAGCGGCGCTCGGCGCCATCCGATGCGAGAGCGACGTAGGTGAGCACGGACTTGCCGCACCGCTCGCATCGACCAATCGGAAATGAAGTGCCGTCTATTGAGCTATCGCGCATCGTGGTTACGCGATCATCTATATCATCGCGGGCCGCGCGCGAAAATGCGTCCCGAAACGCCGCCCAATCGAGCCTCGGATGCGCCGAGCGGCGCTTTTTCACGACGAGCGGCTGTAGGGCTCGCCGAGCGCGCTTGGCGCGTCGACACCGCCGCCGAATCCCGCAAGCACGACGAGCGTGAGCGCATAAGGAAGCGCGAGAAAAAGCTGATACGGAACCGCGGTGCCTAGAGCCTGCAACCCGAACTGAAGCGCCGTCGCGGCCCCGAAAAGAAGCGACGCCGCCACCAGTCCCCATGGATTCCATCGCCCGACGATCACCACCGCAAGCGCGACAAAGCCGCGTCCAGCCGTGATATTCTCGACGAAGGTGTTGGCGTAGGCGAGCGTCAGGAACGCTCCCGCAAGGCCGCTCATCACGCCTGCGGCCACAAGCGCCTGCCATCTGAGCGCGTACACGCCAAGCCCGAGCGCGTCGGCGGCGGCCGGGTTCTCGCCGGCCGCGCGAAGCCTAAGCCCGTAGCGCGTCCTTCCGACCAGCCATGCGACCGCGGGCACCATCGCAAACGCGAGATACACGAGCGCGTTCTGATCGAAGAACGGCTTGCCCACGACCGGAAGGCCGGCGAGCGGGCCGAGCGCGACCCGCGGCATCGAGCGCACCATGAAGGCCTTGCCGGTGATTCCGAACATCCGGCGGTAGAAGACCCCCGTCAGCCCCACCGCGAGGATATCGAGCGCGGTTCCGGCGACCACCTGGTTCACCGCGAGATTCACCACCAGCACCGCCAGTATCGCGTTCATCGCGACCGCCGCGCCGACGGCGGCAATCAGGCCAAGCGCGAGGCTGCCCGTGAAGTACGCGGCGGCAAGCCCGAAGAACGACGCCGCCAACATCGCGCCTTCGATCCCGATATTGATTATGCCGGCTCGTTCGACGAGCAGTTCGCCAAGCGCCGCGAGCAGGATCGGCGTCGCCATGCTGATGGTGGAATTTAGGAACGCCTCAAGCATCGCCGCCCTCCGGAGCCGTCTCCTCGGAACCCGCCGTCTCCGCGACCTGTCCGAACGACTCGCGAAGGCGCGAGAAGGCGGGCGTGTCGAGCGCGAGCAGGATCAGGATAACGAGCCCCTGCACCACCTGCACGAGCACCGGCGAGACGCCCTGCGTGCGCTGCATCGCCTGCGCGCCGCTATCGAGCGCGCCGAAAAAAATCGCGGCCACGACGATCCATAGCGGATGAAGCCGCGCGACGAGCGCGACCGCGATCGCCTCGTAGCCCCATCCGGGCGACATTTTTTCGTACAGGCGATGGGTAATCGCGGAGACCTGCACCGCGCCGCCAAGACCGGCGAGCGCCCCGCTCAGCGCCATCGCCCACAGCGTGACCGCGGTTATCGGAATTCCGAAGAAAGTTGCCGCGCGACGGTTCTTTCCAAGCGCGCGAAGCTCGAAGCCGGCCGTGCTGCGATAGAGAAAGAAGTAGCATCCGAGCGCGAGCCCGAGCGCCAGCAGCATCCCGGGATTCAACTGCGAAGGTGGCGCAAACGTGTACATCCGCGCGCTCGGCGCGATCGCGACGCTCTTCGGATACGCGCCCGGCGGCTCTATCAGCGGGCCGTGAACCGCCCAGCTCAGAAGCTGCATCGCGACGAAGTTCAGCATGATCGTGCTGATGACCTCGCTGGTCGCCCGCCGCGCCCGAAGCCACCCGCACATCCCTCCCCATAAAGCGCCGCCCGCCGCGCCCGCGGCGAGAACCACAGATATTCCGAGCGGGCGCGGCCATCCGGCGAGCATCGGACCGATTGCCCCCGCCGCGAGCGCGCCGATTATCAGTTGGCCATCCGCGCCGATATTCCATAGCGAGCCGGAGAACGCGACCGCGATCGCAAGCCCGGTGAAGACCAGCGGCGTTGACTTGACGAGCGTGTCGGCGAGCGCGAACCAGCTTCCGAACGCGCCCTCCCATAGCGCGACGAACACGCCGATTGGCGACGCTCCGAGCGCGAGCAGGACTAT
>JAJYMR010000118.1 GCA_021786815.1 Deltaproteobacteria bacterium | reverse complement strand
AATCTCGCGTTCTCCTATCGCGAGACGGCGCCCTCAAAACCGGTTCCGGCTGAATAGGATACTTTCCGCCCGCGCGAGAGAGCCCGCTTCACTCAGCGATAAAGAATCTGCGTGCGCAGGTCCTTGAGCGCGCGCAGTGCGAAAGGCTTCAACTCCGCCGAGTCGTGCGGCGTGCAGACGTTGCCGGGCGTCATATCGTCGAATTCCCGCATCACCGTCACCGTGTTTCCGCTCTGCCGATACGTCGCGCTGTAGGTTGCGCGGTAGCCCTTCAGGTGAACGTCGTGCGGTATCGCGACTATCTTGACGTTGTTGGGCAGGTGGATGGTGTAATGCTCCTTCTCGTACAGCCCCGTGCAGGAGAAATTGACGGTTCGTTTCGGGTCGTTCGCGTCTGAGACGAGGCTCGCGGCCGTGGAGCCGCCAATCGGTTCGCGAACGAGGAACGCCGCCGGTCCCGGCAGATTCATCGCGTCGCTGATCTTGTATTGCAGGGTCAAGTGGTAGACGTCAGCGGGCTTCGAGGGATCGTCCTTCCGCAAGGTTCCGCTTCCGGTGTATCCATTCTTCGCGAGCGCGCGGCGCACCAATTCCTGGTCCAGGTTCGGCGGCAGATAGGTCATCGCGGCCCGCGCCGAACCGGCGAAGATTCCCCGACTCGTGCTCCTGGTTTCGCCTGTCGCGGAGCCGTCGGGGTTGATGGTCAGGCCCGTGTCCGTCACCGTTCCGTTGTCCTTCCAGTTCGTCGGCGGCGTGTGCTGGATCCCGTTGTAATCCGACGTGAAGATGACAGGCTTGTCGGCGTCGCCAATCGGCAGAAATCCGAACGGGGTGAAACGCGAGGTCGAATCCGCGTACATCCTGAGCGAAGGTATATACGTGATCACGTGGTTGAAGACGTCGAGCGTCGGAACCTCGGGAAGCGTGAACGCGCTGCCTGAATGGATCAACACGGACGTGCTGGCAATACCCTTGGATGCGAGCATCGCCTGAAGAAGCGCCGAATGGTCCTTGCAGTCTCCCATCCGGTTTTTCAGCACGAGCGCCGCGTCATGCGGGACGACCGAGCCAACGCCGACGCAATTTCCCGCAAAGGAGATATTCCTGGCCACCCAGTAATAGAGCGCCGCGGCCTGCTCACGCGGGGTGTGCGCGTTGCGGGTCAGCGTATCGGCGAGTTTCCTGATCTCCCCGTTCGGTTTTGCTTTTGCCCTGGCGCGAGCGTCGTAACCGGCCGCCACCGCGCTGTAGTCATTGAAGGTCGAGGCGACGATCAGCGGTCCGTAATCGAGCGCTGACACCGCTGCTGGTTCGGGCGTCGCGATCCGCTGATTTCGAAAAGTCCATAGCCAGTTGCGTCGTCCGTTTTTGGCCGCGATCTCGCCGCCCTTTACGCCGCGCGCCTCGACCTGCATCTTCAGCGACGCGGGCGCGCTCATGCTGACCTGCGCGTCATCGTAGTCGTAAAACTTGGAGAAGGTCTGAATGAAGGAGAAATTACCGGGCATCGTCGGCTTGGTCTGCGTGACCTTGTATTCGAACACTACCGTGTCGCCGACGCCAACCTCGGGAAATGCGACGGTGATGGTCCTCAGGTCGGAGAACATCGGCGACGCTTTGCCCCGCCCCTTGTTGATCTCCTCCTGGAAGTTAGACGGTGGAACATTGACGCGCCGTCCGTCCTTCTTGAGCGTGTAGGCGCTTACAATCTTCGCCTTCTCCAGCCGGTCGCTGTAGGTAACATACTCGCGATTCACTTCCGCGACGCCCTGCGGTGCGAGCACTTTGAGCGCCAAATCGCGGGTCTCGACGTGGGAGCCATCGGCGTTCACGTCGTAGTGGACGTGATAGCGGACGTACTTCGAGTAGCCGGCGAATGGCGCAGTCTTCTTCTGTGCGGCGTGGGCCTGGGCCGCCATCACGAGCAGACTCGCGATGCCGAGCAGAAAAAGGAGACGTCGTTCAGGCAGGCAGGCTGCGCTTTTCATCGATGCGGTACCCCTTTTTGTCTCGCGGGCGACGTCTGTACCGGGCGACCGGAGCATTTTGACTCGTCGTCAGCAATCGCTGCCCGTCCCGATGAGTGGGGTCAGCAATTAGTATGCCCTTGCTGCCCAGCGGCAAGATACTGTCCGGAGCGAAGCTTTTGCTCAGAGTATGTTGCTGCTCGCGCGCCGCGAATTAGACAGTGCAACACATCAGGTTGCACGGGTGCATCAGGTCCATGCTCTCGGACCGGGGAGGAGATTGAGCAGCCGTGTTCAGGCGTTGGATTTCTGACTGAGCACCGGCAGGCCTCGCGACTGTTATTTCGCGATTATCGTGGGACGCAGCCAGTTCGCGTCGTCGCGCTCGGGATGGTCGATATTGTAATGGAGTCCGCGCGACTCCTTGCGCGTCGTGGCGGAGCGCACGATCAGCTCTGCGACCGTGACAAGGTTGCGAAGCTCGATCAGGTCCGAATCGAGCAGGTGATCCCAGTAGTAGCTGTGTATCTCCTGGTTGAGCAGTTCCAGCCGTCGGGTCGCGCGCGCCAGGCGCCGGTCGCTGCGCACGATCCCGACGTAATTCCACATCAGGCGGCGGATTTCGTCCCAGCTCTGGGAGATGAGCACGCGCTCTTCGCTTTTGATTGCGCGCCCGGGATCCCACTGAGCGAATTCCGGAACCAGCCGGCCACGCGCCGCCGCGAGATCTTTCGAGGCCGCGGCCGCCGCGCGCCGGCCCATCACGGCCGCCTCGAGCAGCGAGTTCGACGCGAGCCGGTTCGCGCCGTGAAGCCCCGTCATCGCGACCTCGCCCGCGGCGTAAAGGCGCGCAATCGAGGTGCGCGCGTGGAGGTCTGTCACCACGCCGCCGCACATATAGTGCGCGGCTGGAACCACCGGGATCGGCTGCGCCGTCATGTCGATCCCATAGCTCAAGCATCGCTTGAAGATGTTCGGGAACCGGTTGCGGATGAAACCGGCCTCGCGATGGCTCAGATCTAGGTAAACGAAGTCGAGCCCAAGCCGTTTCATCTCGGCGTCGATCGCGCGGGCGACGATGTCGCGCGGCGCAAGTTCGCCGTCGGGATGATACTTCTTCATGAACGGCGTGCCGTCGGGAAGCCGCAGGATCGCGCCCTCGCCGCGAAGCGCCTCGGAGATCAGGAACGACTTGGCGGCGGGATGGTAAAGGCAGGTCGGATGGAACTGGATGAACTCCATGTTGCCGACCGGCGCGCCCGCCCGATACGCCATCGCAACCCCGTCGCCCGAGGCGATGTCCGGGTTGCTCGTGTACAGATAGACCTTGCCCGCGCCGCCCGTCGCCAGCATCGTGACCGGCGCGACGATCCTGCCGACCTTGCCCGTCATCCGGTCGAGAACGTACACGCCCCAGCACGCAGCCGAGCCGTTGAATCTTTCGGTCAGCAGGTTGACCGCGACGTGGTTCTCGAGGATCCGGATGTTGGGATGGGCCGAGGCGACTTCGCCGAGCGCTCGCATGATCTCGCGCCCGGTCAGATCCTGCGCGTGGAGCACGCGGCGATGGCTGTGGCCGCCCTCGCGGCCGAGATCGTATTCGTCCTCGCCGCCGGCTTCGACCCGGGTGAAGCGGGTGCCGAAACGGATGAGTTCGCGGACGGTGTCCGGGCCTTCCCGGACGATGCTTTCGACCGCGTTTCGATCGCATAGCCCGGCGCCGGCGCGAAGCGTGTCCTCGATATGGGATTCGAAGGTGTCCTCGACGCTCCAGACGCTCGCGATTCCGCCCTGCGCATAGGCGGTGTTGGCCTCGGCGCTTTCGGCCTTGGTCAGGACGATGACGGTTCCGGCCTCCGCGGCCTTGATAGCGAACATCAAGCCCGCGATTCCGCCACCGATTACGAGGAAGTCGCAGTCCAGGGGGGAGTTGCTCATGCGGAGAAACACTACCCGTCGCCAGGGTTCGATTGCAGCGGGTGTCATTCGACGCTATGCGCCGCGGAATCGGGCGTCAAGCATGCGCGCGCGGCGATGATTGCTCCAGCAACGTGATTGCCCTATTTTTCGAGATAGGCGCTCTATAAAGCCGCTTCAGCGCAAGCTTTGGGCGCGCCGGGTTTCGCGCGTGACATGGACGACTCCCAACGTTATCACGCTGCTCAGGTTCGCGAGTGCGCCGCTGCTCGTCTACCTGCTGCTGTACACCGGGCCGCTCGCCGCGGCGCTGGCCGCCGGCGTGTTCTTCTTCGCGACCATCAGTGACTTTCTCGACGGGTACATAGCGCGCAGCTACGGCTCAGGCACCACGCTCGGAAAGTTCCTCGATCCGCTCGCCGACAAGGTCGTCGTTCTGAGCGCGCTCATCATGCTCGCCGGGATGCCGCGGATGCCGCGGGTTCCGGCGTGGCTCGTCGCGATCCTGGTTGCGCGCGAAATCATGGTGACGGGGCTTCGCGCGATCGCCGCGGCCGAAGGGATGGTGGTCGGCGCGGAGGAACTCGGCAAATACAAGATGGTGCTGCAATCGATGGCGGTCCAGGGCCTGCTCATCCATTACACCTACCTGCATGTGAACTTCTTCGCGGCCGGGATGTTCCTGCTGTGGATCGCGATGGCGGTCAGCATCTGGTCGGGCGCTGACTATTTCATAAGAGTGGTTCGCGTCTTCAGGCCAAGGCCGCAGGCTTTTCCGCCCAAACGGATCGCTCTCTGATCGGTTTGCGCCCGGCGCGCGGCTTCGTTCCCACGTTCATTCTTGACAGTTCCGCCGCGATGGACCTAGCGTAGCCTCGTCCGCGGCGGGGCAATGTAAAGAGACGGGAGTGGCGCGCGAGCGTCCGTCAGCCGTTGGACGCGTATCGGACCGCTCAGGCCCTCCTTACCTTTTTGCCAGAAGGATGGATGCGATGGCTCAGAAACCGGTACCTTTCAGCGAACTCCTGAAGGACGCGCCCAAGAACTGGGGCCGATGGGGCGCGAACGACGAACTCGGCGGCCTGAATTTTCTCACCAACAAAGAAGTGTTGCGCGGAATCAAGGCCGTCCAGCAGGGCAAGGTCTTTACGCTTGGCGTCCCCGTTGCGCGCCCGCAGGGCGACCCGTTGTTTCCTACGCGCTCGCAGCCGATGCGCACGATGGCGATGGACAAGGGCTTCTATATCAGCGGACGGGCGCAGGCGATGCCGGGCGGACTGGAGTACGCCGACGACGTGATCGTGATGTACCTGCAGGGCAGCACCCAGTACGACGCGCTCGGCCACGTATGGCACGGCGAGACGATCTACAACGGCTACGACGCCAAGACGACGATTGGCGGACTTCAGAAATGCTCGATCCAGCCGATCGCGGAGCACGGCGTGGTCGGACGAGGCGTGCTTATCGACGCCGCACGTTACAAGGGCAAGCCGCATCTCGACGCCGGCGAAAGGATCACGCTCGACGATTTGCTCGGAGCGGCGAAGAAGCAGGGCGTGACCATCGAGAAGCACGACATCATTCTGATCCACACCGGATGGCTCAAGCTTTTCTATGACAAGGGAATGGAGGGGATTTTCCCGAAAGGCCAGTTCAACGAGCCCGGCCTCGGCTACAGCCTGGAGCTTGTGAAGTGGTTCCACGAGATGGAGATTCCGTCGCTCGGGACGGACACGATCGCGAGCGAGCAGAGCGCTCATGACGAGAGCGGGACCACGCTGCCGCTCCACATGGCGCTGCTCCATTACCAGGGCGTTATCTTCAACGAAATCGATTGGCTCACCGACCTGGCCGAGGACTGCGCCAAGGATGGCCAGTACACGTTCCTTTTCGTCGGCGCTCCGCTCAAGATCGTCGGCGGCGCGGGCTCGCCGGTGAATCCCGTAGTGATCAAGTAAGAGGGCGCAGGGAGGGTCGACGCGCGCTCAGTCTGCGAAATCGCGTAGGCGGTCGTTCGATTGATGCTCGACCGCGCTAGAGGTGGAGCAGCTAAGGGCGGTAAGTCACGGGATACGCGCCCGCGCGAGCGGGGTGCTTGGCCGCGGGCGCGTAAACTGTTACAAATTTCAGTTCCGGGGCGGGTGTAGCTCAGTTGGTAGAGCGTGTGCTTGCCAAGCACAAGGTCGTCGGTTCGAAACCGATCACCCGCTCCACGGAAATCCCAATCACATAAGGACCTTTTCGCGAGCCGCAGGGCGCGGCTCAGCCGCGTCCGTTCGGCTGTGGGGAGACGGTCGGTTTCAGAATCGGCCGCTTTGTGGTTCGGCGGGTTCAGCAGAAACACCGGCATGGGGGAAGAGCGGCGCAGAGCATTGCGCAGCGTGCACACGCCCGCAACGAGACCGGAGGCATGCCAGGCCTGCGCTACGGCACATTGGTGATGTATCATAAGATTTGCTAACGATGCGATAGCGAAGAGACGCTTGAACCTCGACCCTTCGGAGGACAACGC
>JAJYMR010000229.1 GCA_021786815.1 Deltaproteobacteria bacterium | reverse complement strand
CCGATCATCCAGCTGCTCATCTACGGGTACGCCGCGACCTTCGAAGTGCATCGGGTGCCGATTGCAGTCCTCGACCTCGACCATAGCCAGGAAAGCCGCGACCTGCTCTCGCGATTCACGTTCACCGGGCGCTTCAATATCGAGCGAATCCTGCGCGACGACCGCGACATTCCCCGCACTATCGGCCGCAGCGATATCCCGATGGCGCTCAAGATCGAGCCGGGTTTCGCGGAATTACTGCGCAAAGGGCAGACGGCGCATCTGCAGGTGATTCTCGACGGCACCGACTCCAACACCGCGCTCATCGCGCTGGGCTACGTCAACCAGATCGCGACCACGTACGCACAGGATTACGCGCACGACCGTCTCGAGCGCCTGATGCCCGCGATGGCGGCGATGGCGCCGCAGGTCGATCTCGAACAACGCCCCTGGTACAACCCAGGCCTGAGCAGCCAGTGGTTCTTCGTGCCCGGGGTGATCGGCAGTATCACGCTGATCATGGTCGTAAACCTCACCGCCTTCGCCATCGTGCGGGAACGCGAGATCGGCACGCTCGAACAGGTTATGGTCACGCCGATAAGGCCGGTGGAACTGATCCTTGGCAAGACGGTGCCGTTCTTTCTCGTCGGTCTCGCCGACGCGGCTCTGGTCGCGGTGGTCGGCACGCTCTGGTTCAGGGTGCCGTTTCGGGGCAATCCGCTCGTGTTGTTGCTGGGCACGGTGCTGTTCCTGCTCAACACTCTAAGCATCGGGCTGCTCATCTCGACGCTATGCTCGACCCAGCAACAGGCTTTCGCCTCGGCGTTCTTCTTTCTCAACCCGGCCTTTATCCTTTCCGGCTTCGCCTTTCCGATTACCAGCATGCCCAGGGAGATGCAGTGGATTACTTACGTCGATCCGCTGCGATATTTCCTGGTCATTCTGCGCGGAACTTTCCTGAAGGGCGTGGGACTCGAGGTGCTGTGGCCGCAGATGGCGGCGCTGGCGTGTCTCACCGTGCTTCTGCTGGCGATGGGCGTAATGCGCTTCCGCAAATCGCTCGATTGAGCGCTCGCGGATTTCCACCGGCCGTGTCCCGATCGCTTTTAGGGCGTCGCGTCGATGGAGTTCCTTACGAAGGCTCGGCCAGACCGCCTTCATGAAGGATGTCGAGCGCGTGGGCGGATCCCGAGACTTCGCGGGCGAAGACTCCAGCCGCGCCGAGTCCAAGCGCAACGCGGAATAGGATGCTGGTGCCGCTTATCGCGAGCGACAAGGCCAGCAGCGACGACTGGGGAGCGAAGGCCGCGAACCCGATAGCGAGCACGGCCTGCTCGGAGCCGAGTCCAGCGGGGGTTATCGGCAGGCTGGTCAGAAGCAGGATCGCCGGGGTCGCGGCCAATACGTCGCTCAGCGGCACGTGAACGCGAAAGCTCTTCATCTCCAGGAACAACACAAATCCCTGGATCACGAAGATCGGCGCCCGAATCAGCATCAAGGCGACGTAATGATAGAGCCGGGCTTCGCGGAAGCTCGCCATCGACGGCCGATCGTAAAGCCATCGCCCCAGGCGCGAGCGTGGACGGCCGCGCAGCCAGAACATCGTGACCAGCCAGATCGCGCCAAGCACGAGCGCCGGGTAATACCATGGAAAGCTCAGCGGGAATCCCGGCACGAGAAGGGTTGCGGCAAGCGCCATCCAGGCAAGAACCTGAAAGTCGATGAAAACCTGGAACAGCATCGTGCACGTGCCCGCCATCCAGGACACGCCCTTGCGCCGATTGATGAAAAACACCATCGCGCTGCCCGCGACCACCGCGTTGACGATCTGCAGAAAGTATTGCGCGGCGTTGGGCAGCAAAAGCTCGCGGAAAGTCGTGCGGCCGTGGAAATAGCTGAACAGTTTCGCGAACAAGAACGTCTCGCTCAGGAACCAACAGGCAAAGGCGGCCGCGCAGACCGGGATGAACAACCTGAGATTGGCGGCGTACAGGCTTCGTGCCAGCGCTCCGATCGAGGTGTGCCGCGCGACGAACAATATGATCGCTATAGCAATCGCGTAGGCGAGGAGATTCCTTATGCCGGGACGTGGAGAGCTGTCGGCCGGCCGGAAATGCTGCGCGAGCCGGCGTTCCGAGGACGATTCGGACGGGCTATGCGGCCTCGGCATCGGAGCCTCGCCTGTAAGCCGCGACGTCCATGATCCGCCGATAGACTTCGAGCGTCCGCCGCGCGGTCTGCTCCCATGAGAACCGCTTCACGTTCTCGTGCCCGGCGGCAACCAGCCGTTCCCGAACCAGGTCATCGCTCAACACGCGTTCGATTGCGGCCGCCATGTTTTCGGGCGCCATCGGATCGAAGAACAAGGCCGCGTCCGCGGCGACCTCGGGCAGCGCTGTGACATTCGAACACGCAACCGGCACTCCTATGCTCATCGCTTCGAGCAGCGGTATGCCGAAACCCTCGTATAGCGAGGGAAACGCCAGGGCCCGGGCGTTGTGCAAGGCCACTGCCAGGTCTTTGCGGCTGAGATAGCCGGTAAAAACCACGGAATCGCCAAGTTCCAGTTCCGAAGCCAGCCGACTGAGCGGTTTACCCCGGGTCGGTAAATGTCCCACCACCATCAACTGCCAGCGTTCCCTCGAGTTCATGAGGGCGAACGCTCGAATGAGAGTTGCAATATTCTTGTGCGGGTTGAGACTGCTGAACGCGAGCACATGCGGCCGCGCGATTCCGAGGCGAGCCGCAAGTCCGGGCCAGTCATGCCGCGGCGGAGGCGCCGGATGCGGGTCCACGGCGTTGTAGGTCACCGATACGCGATCAGCGGGGATTCCGAGCTTCAAGACAATCTGCTCCCTGCTGAAATTACTCACCGTCACGATCGCGTCGACACGCCGAGCGGAGGCTTTGACCAACCCTTGCGCCATCAGGCGCCTGAACGGCGTCGTTGCCTCCGGCACCGCGTCGAAGTTCAGATCGTGAAGGGTCATAACGGTGCGGCATCGCGCAAGCAGCGGCGTCGTGTCGAGCGGCGAGTGCAGGATGTCTATCGACTCGCGCGCGGCCTTGTACGGAAGATAGAACTGCTCGCCGACCAATCTCGTCATCGCGAGCGAACGGACGTTCCATTTCGCGGAGAAATCGTAGAGAACCCGCCTGAAGTTGCGTCCCAGGCCGTCGAAGGTGGCGTGATTGTCGCGATTGGTGAAGATGACGTACTCGTTGTCAGTGTCGACATGTGCGAGGCCCGTCAGCAAGCCGCGAATGTACGTCTCTACGCCCCCTATCGTGTCGGGCAGCAGGCCCAGCACGCTAAAGCCTATCCTCATGGTTCTATGAATCTCACCTGCGGTCCGAGTCGCGGCGCATCGGCAGCCGACGCGCGGTCTCTTCACCAATTCCGCATCATCAAACTACACTGGCGAGGGCTCACTTGTGAACCGCCCCCGCAACGTTATTGCGCCCCCGCGCGGCGCCGTTCATATGCGGGTTCCGGGTTTGTTGCAGTCTACCACGAGTAAGCCACTTCCAGGCCCGTCGGCATCATGTTCTGCATCGTCGTCCGACCGGTGGGAACAGGTGGCGGCGTGTACGGAAGAATCCGCCATCGGCTTGGCTCCTCTTCATGCCGCTTGTGCAGATAGATAAACAACTCGGTGGACAACGAACCGAGGAGAGCCGCTCCAACCACGTCTGAAAACCAGTGCGCGTCATTGCCCATGCGTCCGAACCCGTCGAGCAACGCCAACGAATAAATCGGGACCGACGCGTACCATTCGTTGTTGAAATACTCGCTCACGCCGGTTGCCAGCGCGAACATCGGGGTCACGTCGCCTGAAACGAACGAGGCTCCGTGGTCGAAGAACTGGGTGTGGCTGTGACCGTCCTGACGCGGGCGTAAACGGCCGAACGCGGCCTTGATGCCGATATCCAATAGCGTCGCGACGCCGGCGGCCTCGCCTGCGGTGAGAGCCAGTTGCCTGGCTTGCGAATCGTTTCGGTAGAGTCCATACGCGTACAGAAGCCCGGTGGCGGCACTTACCGAACCGTAACTGATATCCTGCAGCATCGTGGCATTGTTGTGTCCCATGCTGCGCAAATGGCTGCGCATCGTCTGATCGAGCGCAAAAGCGCCACCCCATATAGCGCCAACGCCTGCCAAAGCTAGGTAAAATTTCCGCGACCGGAAGACGCTGTTTGGGCTCGCGATGTAGAGCGGAGAGGTGACGATATCCTCGGCGTCGAGTTGGACATTATCGACCAGATACGCAAAGTCACTGCTGACCTCGTTGCCGAGAAGCGAAAAGCTGGGTGGTGAAAGGCCAACTCCAGAGAAATTCAGCGACGGCATCGCCGAATCCGCGGACTGCGCCCAGCCTACCGCTGCCGAACCGCTCACAAGGCCGACGACCAGGGAGATTGTCGACGCTTTCCTTGCGATATTGCCTGCAAGCCGCAGGACCGTACCGCACTCTCGGCTATTCCGGCCTGACATCGGCGCTTATCCCGGCCTTCGATCGCGCTTCTGCGTTGGACGAAGGACGGCGGAAACAAATTCGAGCGTCCATAGGCGAACGAACGTCGAAGATTCTGTGACCGCAGACTCTCCAAAATGCGGCGCGGCGTCAATCGCACATCGGAAGAGCGTCGGCGCTCTGAAGTATTACTGCCCTGAACTACTTATAATGGGACACGATCCAGCTGAATATCCGTCGCGAATTTTTGGCGAGACCAAAGCGGTTTCGGCACAGGCGCTTGCAGGGCCGCGCCAATGTTCGAGGCTCGGCCCGGCAACAAGGGAGGATTTCAATTACTGTGCAGTCGTGAGCACGTCGGCGGCGGAAGCCGGCTTGCCCTTGGGCCATGCGGTTTCGACTTCGGTCGCGTAAACCCGATAGAGGACGTTTACCAGTTCGGCGTGGCGAATCAGGATTCGCATATCGCCGGTTATCTTGATGAGACCCTTCAGCCCAGCGTCGACCAGATCGATGACGCCGGCGGCAACGCCCTCGAAGACCGGCGCGGGCACCTCGAAGATGAAATCGAAGCCCTTGCGCGATGGCGCCTCAGCAACCTCTCGGTACTCGGCGCACTTGCCGGCCTCGAACCTGATGACGAAATTCCTGCGCTCGCCCGCCGCGAGATAGGGCGAACGGGGGTCGCCGATAATCTCGGCAAGAATGTTGTAGGTGCCGGGCGGCGCATTCTTTTCCAGGTCGGGATTTCGGTTGAGGAGATCCTTGAGCGCCTCGTACCATTCGGTCGTATAGATTGCCGGCATTGCCTGGGCAGCTCCTCTTAATAGATCCGACCGGGCTTGCGCCAGATTTTTTCAAGCCCGTAGTCGTCAGCGATTACCTTGAACGCGTTGTAGCCCGGCGCGGCGCTGATTCCTCCGCCGCCCGCCGACGCGCCGCATAGGTAGAGCCCTTCGATCTCGGTCCGGTAGACGAACCGCCGCGGCATCGAGAAGTTCATGCCGGTGCCGAGGCGTCCGTGGGAAAAATCGCCCTCGGGCATCGCGATACGCCGTTCCATGTCGAAGGCGACGTAGAGCTTGTCGGCGATCACGTTGCGCCGCGTCATGTTCGGCGCGTACTTGCTCCACAACCCGAGAAACTCCGCGTTGTACGACGAACGCACCTCGTCCCACTCGCCCGGGCTCAGGCATGAGGCGCGCGGGAAGAAATACCATCCGTTCATCGCGTGCATCCCCTCGGGGGCCTGGCTCGGGTCCCAGAGCGTGTTGACCCATGTACCCGCGCCGGGCCGCTCGGGAACGCGTCCGCCGTAAGCCTGCAGGATGTACTCGGAGACCTGCTCGTGGTTTTCGAAACCGACGATCGTGTAGAAGCATCGGTTGATGTCGGGGTTGGCGCTCGAGCCCTTGTAATCGGGCGGTTCATGCAGGGCGAACGACGGCGTGCCGAGCACATGCTCAGGGCCGAAGTGCCAGTTCGCCATGCGCTCCTTGCGAAAGTCGCTCAACCGGTCCCATCCGATGAGCTGGAGGAAGGTCGTCTTAGGGTCGGCGTTCGAGGCGACCAGCTTGCGCGCCTCGATAACCCGCCCGTCCCTGAGCCTGACGCCCGAGGCGCGTCCGCCTACCATCAGGATCTCGACCACCGGGCTCGTGTAGCGCAGATCGGCGCCCGCGTTGAGCGCCGCGCTCGCCATCGCGTGGGCAAGAGTGTGCGTACCGCCCACGGAAAGGTAATGGTTACCGCACAGCCAGATGACCGACAGGATGAAGCCGAAGCCGTCGCCGGCGTGCAGGTTCGCGCCCCATTCAACGCACTGGCGATAGAGTGTCGCGCGAAGCTCGGTCGATTCGAAAAGCCGGTCGATAATGACCTTGGGCGAGTGATGCATCGCCTCGGCGCTGAGCCCGAGCGCGCCGCACAGTTCGAGCAGCCTGCCCGCGACTTCAGATCGGAA
>JAJYMR010000053.1 GCA_021786815.1 Deltaproteobacteria bacterium | reverse complement strand
TTCTTCCCCAAGGATTGGGGCGAGCGCGAAAGTGCTGAACAGCGAACCGCCAAGCGCGACGATTACCGCAGTCACGTGAATGAACAGGACAAGCATCCGCCAGGTCAGCATCACGAGGCTTGTATCGCCCGGCGGGGCAGGCGGGCAAGCCCGACTCGCGCGCTATCGGCCGGCCGGTCGCGCGAGTTCGCGCCGATAGGTAAGGAAATTGCTCGTCACATGGGCGCCAAGACTCTCCGCGGTGCGGCGGGAGGGCCAGTTGTCGTCGAGCACGAGCGTATATCCCGCGTAACGCGCTCCACGCCGCGCCATCTCCAGGAACGACTGCGCCGCCATCGCACGCGCAATCCCGCGCCCGCGCGCCTTCTCAACCACTCCGATATTGATCAGCGCGCCCCGCGTGCCGCCGCCGCGTTCCGGGGCGAGCCGCGTGCCGGGCTTTATCGAGGCAAGCGCCGCGCTGAGGTCCGGCACGGAAAAAACCGCGCCGACCACCTCGCCATCCAGCACCGCCAGGATCGAAAGATCCGCAACCGGCGTGTCCCACAGCGAACTGAGCATCGTTCTCGCCTCGGCGCGGCTTACGGGGTTCCATCCCCAATGGCGCGCGAACGCGGCGTTCGTCACGTCGGTCCACGCGTCGATTGCGGCGAGATAGCCGAATCCGCGCCAACTGATGATCCGCGCGCCGCCGCGGCCCGCCGCTTCGACCATCCCGCGATATCGTTGCAGGATTTCATCGCTCAGCGCCGCGGTGTAGTCGGTCTGGCCCTTTTCGGTCTCGAACCCGCAGTTCTTCAGATAGCAATGATAGTAAGGCGGATTTCCACGAAGCAGGAAGGACGGAAATTCGCCGTAATTGTCGATCGCGTAGGGATAGTCGAGAAATGCCGCAAACCCGGTTCGCGCCGCGGTCATCCCGCGCTCGCGCACCCGCTCGACCGCGCGCTCGAGCATCGCGGCGACCGCGTCGTCCTCGCCGGGCATCGCCTCGAAGTGAACAAGTTGCCCCAGACGCTCGTTCCAATGGCGGTTGTAACGATCGTTGATCACCACGCTCACGCGCGCGACGAGCCTTCCGTTCCTGCGCGCGCAGAGCGGCTCGATTTCGATATAGGGCGAGAGGGGATTTCGCCCGATGAGCAGATCGACCTCGTTCAGGATGTCCGGCGGCCACCACGCCTGGCGATTGTTGTAAATGTGGAACGGAAGGCGCGCAAATTCCTCGAGCGCCGCGCGGCCCTTCGGACGTTCTATCGCGATACCGGACGAAGACAATCCCCGCTCCCCTTTCACCGCTCGAAGAGAAAAGAATCTTTTTCGAGCCTATCCCAGGCAATCATCACGGCGCAAAGCCGTGCACGAATTGCGAAAACCGCGACGGCGGGAACCTGCTCACACGCAGCGAGGGCCAGCGTGCTTTTCTCAGTCGCGGTCCTCAATCGCGAAAAAACCGCCGGGAACCCTGCGCTGTCGCAAGCGGTTCCACTTGATGAGAGATGATATGCTGTTAGCCTTTCGATATGCCGGGAAAGAGCGACAGCGGGCAGGCCAGACGCTCGCTCTTCGAACGCGAAGCACTGCCTCATCTCGACGCGCTCTACGCGACCGCGCTTCGGCTCGTGCGCAGTCCCGACGACGCCGGCGATCTCGTCCAGGACACGGTGCTCCGCGCCTACCGCTTTTTCGATCAGTTCACTCCCGGAACCAATTGCCGCGCCTGGCTGATGACGATTCTCTTCAACACGTTCCGCAACGGCTATCGCCGCGGCGCAAGGGAGCAGGTCGCAGCCTCGGAAGAGGAATTTTCCAGCCGCATCGACGCCGAGAGCCTCGCGCGCGACCCCAAGGAGAGCGATCCCGAGTCGCTGGCGGGCGCTCGCGCGATGGAGCCCGACGTCGAGCGCGCGCTCGACGCTCTGCCCGAGGAATTCCGCGCCGCGCTGATGATGGTTGACGTGCATGAAATGAACTATCAGGAGGTTTCCGCCGCGCTCTCCATACCGGTCGGTACCGTTAAGTCGCGCATCTCGCGTGCGCGCGCGATGATGCGCAAGGCGCTTCGGGACTTTGCCCAAGGCAGAGGGAGAACCTGTTCTTGACTCCGGACTGCGGCAAGCTTACTGCACAATGTCGAAACTCCAGCCGACGGCGCGGCCTTCGGGGCAGGCCACGCCGTCCGATGGGCACTGCTGAGCGGGGCTCAAACCGGTGAACTGTATCGAGTACATCGAGAACTTCCTCTCCGCGCACGCCGACGGAGAACTGAGCCCCGGAGAACTGCGCGACGCCGAGCAGCATCTGCGCCAATGCCTCGGTTGCCGCGGACGGCTGGACGACGAGCGCGCGCTGAAAAGCCTCGTCAGGCAGCATATCGAGATGCGGGCGATGCCGGCCGCGATGCGCCAGCAATTGCTCGACGCGCTCGACCGCGCCGCAAGCGAAGACGAGAGCGCGAGCGACGCGGGCGCGCCGGCACAGCCGGCGCATCGTCTCCTGAAGCGCCGCGCCGCATGGGTCCCGCTTGCCGTGGCCGCCATGCTCGCAATCGTCTTCGCGGTTGCGCGGAGATTCGAGTCGAATCAATCGGCTCCGACCGAGGCGAGCGCGCCGGTGCGCAATCCGGATTTCGATATTGCGATCGCGGCTCTCGACCGCTTCCAGCGTGGATTCGCTCCGAATGTTCCTTCCGACTCGGCCGCGGCGCTCTCGGCGGCCTATGCTCGCGCAAAGATGCCCGACTTCATCTGGAACTTCGGCGCAAGCGGATTCAAGCTCGCGGGCGGAAGGCTCGAGAAACTCGACGACGGCCGCAAGGCCACCTATACGCTCTATCGTGGCGCGCAGAACTCGATTCTCTGCACGCGGTTCCGAAACGGCGGCGCCGCGCCGCCCGCAAACCCCGCCAAGACGCTGAGCAACCATCGCTTCTACCGCTATCGCGGGTACAGCGTATGCTACACGCGACTGCCCGACGGCGGCTTCGTCTGCATCCTGGCCTCACGGATTTCGCTGGACCGGATGGTGCAGGCGGTTAAAATTGCCTTGAAGTGACTGAACCCAGCAGCGCACCGCCCGCGACAACGATGACCAGCCGTACCGCCCTGTTTTCGCTCGCGGCGGGACTCGCGCTGATGTTCCTTGCGGGGCCGCTCGTCAAACTGGTCGTCAGCGCCGACGCGCATTCCCTGCTCGAGGCTTTCGTCGATCCGCAGGTGCTCGCCGCAATATGGACGAGCGTGGCCGCGGCAACGTGGGCGACGATGCTCGGCGCGATCGTCGGGCTTCCGCTCGGATTTCTGCTCGCGCGTTACGACTTCCCGGCGAAAGCGCTGCTTGAAGGACTGATTGATCTGCCGATCGTGATGCCGCATCCGATCGCCGGAATTGCGCTGTTGTTCGTGTTCGGGCGGCGGTTTTTCGTGGGCCACGCCTTTGGGATGCTCGGAGTCCGGTTCGCGGGCGCGGTTCCGGGGATCGTAATAGCGATGCTGTTCGTGAGCGCGCCGTTCCTTATCAACGCGGCGCGCGATGGTTTTCGCGCGGTGGACCCGCGCCTGGAGAGCGTTGCGCGAACGTTAGGACGCGGGCCGTGGTCCGCATTCTTCGGCGTCACGGTGCCGCTTGCCCGCGGCGCGCTCGTGTCGGGCGCGGTCATGATGTGGGCGCGGGCGCTGTCGGAATTCGGCGCGGTGGTGGTGCTCGCGTACTATCCGATGACGGCGCCGGTTTTGATTTACGATCGCTTCGAAAGTTTCGGGCTTGCGGCCGCGCAGCCCGTCGCGGCGGCGGTGGTTATCGTGGCGCTTGGGTTATTCGCGGCGCTCAGGTGGCTCAATCTGCGCCAGGCGCCGCAATAGACGGATGACGCGCGCGGCTAGCGTTGCGCCTCGTTGCCGCCGGCCCTGCGTTCGGCCGCGTCGAACAGGCGCAACTGATGCGCGACGCGCTCGCGCGGGATATCGACCGGGTATTTGCCGGTGAAGCACGCGTCGCAAAATCCATTTGCCGGCTCCTCGCCAAGGAAGGAGTAAAGCCCCTTCCAGCTCAGGTAGCCGAGCGAGTCCGCCGTGATGAACTGCCGGATCTCCTCGATCGAATGGGTCGAGGCCAGAAGCTCCTCGCGCGTGGGCGTGTCGATCCCGTAAAAGCACGAATGAGTGGTCGGCGGCGCGGCAATCCGCATGTGGACTTCCCGCGCACCCGCCTGCCGAAGCATCGGGATCACCTTGCGCAGCGTGGTCCCGCGCACCAGCGAATCCTCGATAAGCACGACACGCTTGTCGCGCAGCAGATCGCTGACCGGATTGAACTTTATCTTGACGCCGAAGTGACGAATCGACTGACGCGGCTCGATGAACGTGCGGCCCACGTAATGGCTTCGCACCAGCGCCATCTCGAACGGCAGTCGCGATTCTTCCGCATAGCCCAGCGCCGCCGCGTTTCCCGAGTCGGGAACCGGAACGACGATATCCGCATCGGCGGGACATTCGCGCGCAAGCGCCCGGCCCTGCTGCTTTCGCACCTGGTAAACGTTACGGCCGAAAAGCAGGCTGTCGGGACGGGCGAAATAGACGTACTCGAAGATGCAGCGGCGCGTCGGCACCGGCATAAACGGTTTGAACGAGCGCATCCCGCTCTCGTTCACGACGATCACCTCGCCCGGCTCGACCTCGCGGATATATTCCGCGCGCACGAGATCGAGAGCGCAGGTCTCCGAGGCGACTATCACGGCGTCGTTGAGCTTGCCGAGCGCAAGCGGCCGGAAGCCGGACGGATCGCGCACCGCGATCATCTCGTTCTCGGTCAGGACCAGCAGCGAGTATGCGCCCTTTATCTGCGCGAGCGCCTCGACGACCCGTTCGACCACGGTGGGCGCCTGCGAGGCGGCGATCAGATGGATGATGACCTCGCTGTCCGAGGAGGACTGGAAAATGGAGCCCCGGTTTTCGAGCTGGCGGCGAAGCTCGGCAAAATTCACCAGGTTACCGTTATGGGCGAGCGCGATACCGCCGCTCGCGTATTCGACCACCAGCGGCTGGCAGTTCTTTATCGTGGTCGAACCCTGCGTTGAGTAGCGGTTGTGCCCTATCGCGCTGGTGCCTTCGAGGCGTTGAAGGATCGAGCTGTCGAAGATATCGGCGACCAGGCCCATCCCGCGATGATAATTCAGCGCCTTGCGGTTGGACGAAACGATCCCGGCCGACTCCTGCCCGCGATGCTGCAGGGCGTAAAGGCCGAGGTAAACGAGGTTCGCCGCTTCGGGATGTCCATAGACGCCGAAGACACCGCACTCTTCGTGAAACCCGTCGAGGTTCGACTCCTCGACGGACAACTCCAGGTCGTCGTTACGCGCCATCGCCCTGAAGCCTCCCCGGGAGAGCTCCCTCATAGATGCGCAGCAATTCGCGAACGTCCTCGTCGAGCGAAGTCCCAATCCGAAGCCGTGGTTCGTCGGTGACTTTGCCGATCGTACGGCACTCCACGCCCGCGTCCTCGAATATCGGCCTGACGCGGGAAAGATCGTTTTCCTTGACGGTAACGATTATCGTCGAAGGTCCCTCACCAAACAGTTCCGACAGGTCCGCCGGGTCAACGCCGTCTATCGCGGCTCCCATCGGACGCTCGGGGTTGAAGCAGGACTCCGCGATTGCCACCGCGAGCCCGCCCTCCGAAACATCGTGAGCCGATCCTATCAGCCCCAATCCCGCCCCTACAACAAGGCTGTCAACGAGCCTCTTTTCGCGTCCAAGATCGATCGGGGAAAGCCCCGGCGCCGACGTTCCGTACGTCGCCTCGTACTCACTCGCCGCAAGCGAGGGCGCTTGCGTGCGGGCAAGAAGAATCAGGTCGCCGGACGCATTGAAAAACTGCGTGACGCGCCGCGATACGTCCTCGAGCACGCCGAGCACCGCGATCGCCGGTGTCGGCGGTATCGCGTGGCCTTCGGTCTCGTTGTAGAAGCTCACGTTGCCGCTTACGACCGGGATTTTGAAGGCGAGCGCCGCGTCGCGAAGCCCTTCGACGCCGCGCACGAACTGCCACATGATTTCCGGGCGCTCGGGGTTTCCGTAGTTCAGGCAGTTGGTGATTCCGGCCGGGCGCGCACCCGCGCACGCCACGTTCCTGACCGCCTCGCACACGGTCGCAACCGCGCCAAGATAAGGATCGAGCGCGCAGGCGCGCGGATTCGAATCGACCTTGAGCGCAAGTCCGCGTTTACTTCCCTTGATCCTGAGCACCGCCGCATCACTGCCGGGACCGAGCACCGTGTTGCTCTGCACCAGCGAATCGTACTGGCGGTAAATCCATCGCTTGGAAGCGATGTTGGGATTACCGAGCATCGCGCGCAGAGCGGCGCCGGGCGCGGGATGTTCGCGCAGCGCCGGGGGACGCTCGGGCGGCTTCGATGCGGGCTCGGCAGGACGCTGGTAGGCGGGAGCTTCGTCGGCGAGCGTGTTGACCGGGAGGTCGGCCACGACTTTGCCACGGTAGCGCGCGCGCCATCGCCCGTCGTCGGTTATTCTTCCGACCACGACC
>JAJYMR010000214.1 GCA_021786815.1 Deltaproteobacteria bacterium | reverse complement strand
TCCGATCCAGGCACGGATCGTCCCGACAATGAGGATAGCTGCGGCACTTTCGTCGAGGGTCCCGAGAGCGCGGTATTCGCCGTCGCCGACGGCGTGGGCGGTTACGAGGGCGGAGAAGTGGCCAGCGCGATGGCTATCGAGATTACGCTTCGCGCATACCGTGAGAGCCCGCGCGAATGGGGCCCGGCCAAACGGCTCCATCGCGCCTTCCAGAACGCGAACATTGAAATCCACAACCGGGCACTGGCGGTTCCCGAGTTGCGCCGGATGGCGACTACGCTTACGGCGGTGGCGATCGAGCGGGGAAGTTTGAACGCGGCTCACGCGGGCGATTGCCGGCTGTACCTGGTGCGCGGCGGCGCGATTACCCAGATAACCAAGGATCACACGGTGGTCGCCGAGCGCGTGCGGATGGGCCTGATGAGTGAGGCGCGTGCCCGTACCCATCCCGAGCGCTCGGCCCTGCTGCGATCGGTTGGCCGCGACCTTATCGTCTCCGTTGACCGGATCGCGATGGCGCTCAGGCGCAATGATACGCTCGTACTGTGCAGCGACGGCCTGCATAACGTGCTCATGGAGCGCGAGATCGCGCAGATGGTTCGCGGGACGGCTGCCGTCGAGGCGTGCCGCACGCTCGTGGACACCGCCAACCGCCGTGGAACGGCGGACAACCTTACGGTCGCGGTTTTCAGGATGTTATCCGATCCGCCCGAGGCGCCGTCGTCCGCGGGATGGCGAGAGCGCCTGAAGCACCTGTTTTCGCGCCGCGGGTGAGGACGCTTGGGGATTGTGTGCGTGCGACGAAGTCTGACGAAGCTGCGAACGGAACCGCGCCGGACGGCGGCGCAACCTCGATTGATCGCCCCTTGCGGCGAATGATAACGTCCCGAAGGCGAGCCCCACTAAATGCACGAGGTCAGCGTCGGCGAAAACCTCGATCAGTACCAACTTACCGAACTGATCGCGCGCAGTGGCATGGCCTCAATCTTTAAGGCCGTCGATCGCAAGAGCGGCCGCACCGTCGCGATCAAGGTTCCCTACCTGCAGTTCGAAAGCGACGTGGTCTTTTACTCCCGCTTCCAGCGCGAGGAGGAGGTCGGCCGCCGCCTCGACCATCCCAACATCATCAAGGTGCTCTCGCCCGAGCGCAAAAGCCGCATGTACATCGCGATGGAGTACGTGGACGGCGTTTCGCTGCGCAGCCTCCTGCGCGAGCATCGTCCGCTTCCGACCGAAAAGGCGCTCGATCTCGCCGGCCAGATCTGCGAGGCGCTGGTGTACATGCACAGCCAGAAGGTGGTGCATCGTGATCTCAAACCGGAAAACGTGCTCATCACCGCCGAAGGCCAGGTCAAGATCATGGACTTCGGCATCGCGCTCGACGAATCGGCGCGCCGGCTCACATGGTCGGGCCTTTCCTCGACGATCGGCACGCCCGACTACATGGCGCCCGAGCAGGTGAGCGGGCGGCGCGGCGATTTCCGCACCGACATTTACGCGCTTGGCATGATCATGTTCGAGATGCTGACCGGCCATCTGCCGTACTCGGGGCCGAACGTGTACACGATGATGCGGGCGAAGACGAGCGAGGATCCGCAACCGCCGAGTGCGTTTCGCCCGGACATCGATCCGCATCTCGAGGAAATGATCCTGCATGCGATCGAGCGGACGCCGCGAAATCGCTACCCGAGCGCGGCCGCGTTGCTCGAGGAGATTCGCGAGCCGTCGCGGATCAAAATCGAAGGACGCGCGCACCGACTTCGTCCGCGAAGCCTCAGATGGCAGCGCATCCGGGGAGGGTTGGCGATCGCGCTCTTTTTCGTGTCGCTGATCGCGATTTTCGCCTTCCTGATCTGGCTTGCGAACCGCTATCCGGCCAAGCCGTCCCAGCCGGCCAAATCCTATCGCGGGGAGGTGAAATGATGCGCGGGCGAGGATTGCAACGTTCCGTAGGCGCGCTCGCGGCGATGGTCATTCTCGCGTCGGCGCCGGCGCTCGCGCACGCCGAAGGCTCCGCGCCTGTGCCAGGGTTCGATCGGTCGCTCAACCTGGCATGGGTCCTCCTCGGCGGGTTCCTCGTCATGTTCATGCAACTCGGCTTCGCGATGCTCGAGACCGGGTTCACCCGCGCCAAGAACGCGGTCAACACGATGGCGATGAACTTCATCATCTATCCGGTCGGCGTGCTCGGCTTCTGGCTTACCGGCTACGGCCTGATGATGGGCGGCGTGGGCGGATGGCCCTCGCTCGGCGTTTCGGGAATCGCGCATCGGGAACTCGCGGTCAACATCGCGGGCCATCCGATGGGACTTATCGGTGCGGCCAAGTTCGCGCTGGTGAGCGTGAGCCACGACCCGGCAAGCCTCGCGATGTTCCTGTTCGCGGTGATGTTCATGGATACGGCCGCGACGATCCCGACGGGCGCGATGGCGGAGCGGTGGAAATTCTCCGCGTTCTTCGTTTACGGGCTGTTCATGTCGATGTTTCTGTACCCGCTCTATGGCAACTGGGTATGGGGCGGCGGATGGCTTTCGCAGCTCGGCACGGCGGCTGGGCTTGGACATGGAGTGGTCGATTTCGCCGGCTCGTCGGTGGTGCATATGACCGGCGGCGTGACCGCGCTGGCCGGCGCAATCGTGCTCGGGCCACGGATCGGAAAGTTCCGGCGTGACGGCACGATCGGCGCAATCCCGGGGCATAACCTGCCGCTTGCGATGATGGGCACGCTCATCCTCGCCTTCGGATGGTTCGGCTTCAACGCGGGCTCGACGCTTGCGGCTTCGGACCCGCAGATCGGAGTGATCGCCGCCAACACGATACTCGCCTCGTCCGCCGGTGCGCTCACCGCGTTGCTCTACCTGTGGTTCGGCCACAACAAGCCGGACGTTTCGATGGCCTGCAACGGCTTGCTGGGCGGACTGGTCGCTATCACGGCGTCCTGCGCGTTTGTGACGCCTGCCGCCGCGGTGCTCATCGGCCTGGTCGCGGGAGCAGTCGTGGTCTCAGTGGTGCTCGTGCTCGAGCGGCATCTTCGCATCGACGACCCGGTCGGCGCGATCGCGGTGCACGGGGCGTGCGGGCTATGGGGCGCGCTTGCGCTCGGGATTTTTGCGGATGGAAGCTACGGCTTGGGCTGGAATGGGGTTTCGGGTCCGGTGCGCGGGCTTCTCTACGGCGACGGCGGGCAATTCGTGGCGCAGCTTATCGGTGTGACGGTGAACTTCGTCATCGTGTTCGGGCTTGCGATGCTGTTCTTCCTTTTGGTCGAGCGCACGATCGGAAATCGCGTCATCCCGGAGGTCGAATGGACCGGGCTCGACGCGCTCGAGATGGGAAGCGACGCCTATCCGAAAATGTAACCCGGGCCCGCTTCGACAATTGTCCAGGCTCTCGCAACCGCCCCGGTGACCCGCGCACGCTCTTGCCGCCGTTTGCGCGCTTGACGGCTCTTTTCATACTTTGCGATAGGTAGGGTTCCGAGCGCAGAGCAACTGAAGCTGCCGGCGCGGGGAGTCAAACGGCGATGGCTTACAGCGATATCCTCTACGACAAGAAAAACGCGGTCGCGACCGTCACCATCAACCGCCCGCAGGTGATGAACGCGTGTACCATCAAGACCTACGACGAGATGGCCGACGCGCTGCGCGACGCCGAGCGCGACGACTCGGTGCGCGTGGTCGTGATCACAGGCGCGGGGCGCGGCTTCTGCGCGGGCGACGACGTCAAGGAGATCTTCCTCAACCCCGAGTTCCGCGACGCCAAGCCCTCCAAGCGCACCGAAGTCGAGGAGTGGCGCACCCATCAGCCCGTCGCGCTCGACTTCCTCGTCACCTATCCAAAGCCGACCATCGCCTCCGTCAACGGCGCCGCGGTCGGCTACGGATGCGATATTTCGCTGATGTGCGACATGCGGGTTTGCTCCGACCAGGCGCGTTTCGGCGAGCTTTTCATCCGCCGAGGATTGATTCCCGAAGCGGGCGGCCTGCTCGTTCTGCCCCGGCTGGTCGGGCTCGCCCGTGCGTACGAGCTGATCCTTACCGGCGACATAATCGACGCGGCCACGGCCGAGCGTATCGGGATGGTCAACCGGGTCGTGCCGCACGCGCAACTGGGTGAGGCCACGATGGCGCTTGCGGAAAAGCTCGCGCAGCAGGCCCCTCTGGCACAGCGCCTGGCCAAGGAAGCGCTTCGAATCGGACTCAACCTGAACTTGCCCCACTTCTTCGATTACCAGCGCCACGGACAGCACCTGATGCTGACGTCGAAGGACCATCTCGAGGGCGCGAAGTCGTTCGTCGAAAAGCGTCCGCCCGATTTCAAGGGCGAGTAGTTCGAATTTCGTAGCGAAAAGTCCGGCCCCATTGAGGGCCGGACTTTCGGTCTCATGGCGCCGCGAGGAAATTGCGGTTCGCCGTGAGCTTGAGCCCGTGGCGGCGCAATGACGCGCGCGCATCGCCGCGAAGTTGACGGAATTAGTAATTCTGAAGCGGAACGCCGTTTTACATTAGTTCGCAAGATCGCACACCCGGAGGAAGGGGTGAATAGAAGCAAAGCTTGCCGCGAAAATTAGGTTTGCTGCATGACGGCCTTCTTTAATTCGCTATGAATGCCTACTGTCCTAAGATTCCCTTGACTTTGGGGTGACACCTGAATATCTTCGACGGACCTGTTCGAGGTTCTCCTTATGAAATTAAAGACTGAAGCGCTCGAACTCGATTCGATCGACCTTCAGATTTTAAGCGTTCTTCAGGAGCAGGGTCGGATTCCTTTGGTCAAACTTGGCGAACAAGTTGGCCTGTCTTCCCCTTCAGTAATCGAGCGCGTCAAAAAACTCGAGGACGGTGGCATTATCACCGGCTATCACGCCTCGGTGGACGCGCGCCGCCTCGGCAAGGACGTAACTGCCTTTATCGGCGTTTCGATTACCCATCCCCGCACAATCGGACTCTTCGAAGAAACCATCGACGCGCTCGAAGACGTGCTCGAGTGCCATCACGTCACCGGGCAACACACCGTGCTTCTCAAGGTCAAAACCGACAACACTTCGTCGCTCGAGCGGCTGATCAGCACCATTCGCTCGATCGAGGGAGTGTCCAGGACCGAAACGATGGTGGTGTTGTCGACGCATGCCGAGCGCTCGACCATCGCCGTCTCTCCCGCCGCAGGTCATTCCGAATCTCCCGGCAACGGACGCCGCCATCGTACGGTCAAGGCGGTCCCTGCCGACATCAACAGAAGAGTGTGACCATGCACGACCGAAGGAGCATACCCGCGAGCCAAGGTCTCTACCTGCCGGAGTTCGAACGCGACGCCTGCGGTGTCGGTTTCGTCGTCAACATCAAGGGCGTGCGTTCGCACGATATCGTCCTCAAGGGCGTCGAGGTGCTGAACAACCTGACGCATCGCGGCGCCTGCGGCTGCGATCCGAGGACCGGCGACGGCGCGGGGATGCTTCTGCAGATTCCGCATGAGTTTTTCATCCGCGAGGGCGCCAGGCTCGGTATCAAGTTGCCCGGGCGCGGAGAGTACGGAGTCGGGATGCTGTTCCTGCCGTGCGACGCGGCAAAGCGCGCGGCGGGAGAGGAGATCGTCGAGCGCGTGGTGCGGGAGGAGGGATTGACGCTGCTCGGATGGCGTGACGTCCCGGTCATTGAGAGCGCGTGCGGCGACCTGGCGCGGCGCGCGATGCCGGCGATTCGCCAGGTCTTCATCGGGCGCGGCGCGGCCACCAGGGATTCCGAGGCGCTCGAGCGCAAGCTTTACGTCATCCGCAAGCGCGCCACGCACGAGGCGCTCGCGACGCTCGAACTGACCGATCCGGAACTGTTTTACTTCTGCAGCCTTTCCGCGGCGACGCTGGTTTACAAGGGCCAGCTCATCTCGCATCAGATTCCCGAATTCTATCCCGACCTGCTCGATTCCGAGGTCGTGACCGCGCTCGCGATGGTGCATCAGCGGTTCTCGACCAACACTTTCCCGAGCTGGGACCGCGCGCATCCGTTCCGCTTCATCGCGCACAATGGCGAGATCAACACGCTGCGCGGCAACGAGAACTGGATGCACGCGCGGGAAAAGATGTTCTCCTCGCCGGTGTTCGGCGACGACATTCACAAGCTCGCGCCCATAGTCGAGCCGACGCAGACCGACTCGGGCAAGTTCGACAACTGCCTTGAACTGCTGGTCCGCACCGGTCGCTCGCTGCCGCACGCGGTCATGATGATGATCCCTGAGGCGTGGCAGAACGACCGCCAGATGGACGACGGAAAGCGCGCCTTCTATCAATTCCACTCCTGCATGATGGAGCCGTGGGACGGTCCCGCCTCGATCGCGTTTACCGACGGCGTTCGCATCGGTGCCGTGCTCGACCGCAACGGACTTCGCCCGTCGCGCTACCTGGTGACGAAGGACGGGATGGTGGTCATGGCTTCCGAGACGGGCGTGCTCGACATCCCGCCTGAGAACGTCGCGCTCAAAGGTCGTCTTCAGCCGGGCAGGATGTTCCTGGTCGATACCTCCCTCGGACGGATCGTTCAGGACGAGGAGATAAAGGCCTCGATGGCGGCGCGCCAGCCGTACCGGAAATGGCTCGGCGAGAATCTCGTCGATATGG
>JAJYMR010000116.1 GCA_021786815.1 Deltaproteobacteria bacterium | reverse complement strand
AAAGCGGTTCCTCTCCTCGGACACGGCTTCAGGTTCATCCGATCGAGCAGCCGGAAAAACGAATTCCGGATACCCTCGAGAAGCCAGAGCAGGGCAAGCCCGAGCAACACGCCGAGCCCGTTGAGTATTTCCGCGAAAAATCCAAAGCCCTTGATAGGCTCGACTTCGACATTGGCTTGGTTGGCCTGGTTTTCCTGCACGTCTTCCTGCATCGAGGCTCAGACTAAACGGCGCGGCGCCCCGGTTCAAGCACCGCGCCCGAAAAGATGCGCCGCGCTTAGGGAGCCGGCGCGGACGGCATCGGTGGTGGCGGCGGCGGTGGCGGCGGCATCGTGCCCGGCGCGGCCTCGCCCTCGGTGCCTTCGCCACCTTCGCCGAGTGGCAATACTATCGTGAAGTTGTCGAAGCGCGCCTGCGAATCGTTGGCCGCCCATAGGCCGAGCCGTCCCTTGGCGATCTTCGAATCCGTGACGTCGAAGATCATCTTGTCGTTGTCGTAGCAGGTGAATTTGTTGCCCTGCGCCTCGACCTTGAGCTTGTACCAGGCGTTCGTGTCGGTCGGGACCACCTGCTGCTTGAGCAGAGAGACGTTGCCCTTGATGACGCTCAGGAACTGGAAGTAATCGCTCGGGCATCCAACCGCCAGCACGTAATAATCGTTCGGATCTACGTAGCGCAGGACGATTCCTCCCGAGCAGTCGAAGTAGCCCTTCACGGGCTTGAAGTCGGCCTTGACGGTGAAATCCGAATACTCCGTCGGATCGCTCACAATCGCCATCGTATGGTAATCCAGCATGTGAGTGAGCGAAGCGATTAGCCGTCCCGGAGGCAGACCGAAGACGTTTGGCGCGCTCGGCGCCGTCATGTCGGGCATCACCTGCCAGTCGCCCTCTAGCGCAGTCCATCCGGCCGCGACCTGATTCGGTTTGTCCTGATCGAAGTTCCAGAGCTTGGTCACCGGCGTAGGGGCCGGAGTGGGAGTTGGCGTCGGCGTCGGTGTGGGTGTCGGCTTGTGCTTTGTCCCATGCCTGGAGCGCGAAAAGCCCGGCGGCGATGCCAGCAAAAGAACCGCGACCATCACCGCCACCAGCGATCCTGCCATGCGCAGACAAGTGCTTCGGGTCATCACCTCTCCCCCAGTGCTGTCCACCGCCCGAACGCGAGACTTCATCGAGTTCAGAGCAATTAATCGGCGGCGAGTTTCGCCAATCGTGAGTCGCGCTGTCAAGGAAAGGCGTCCGATTGCACGGCGCACGCCTAATATTGACTATCTATTTTCGCTCTGTGTTCGCCTCTGTTGATAATTGGCTAAAGACGCTGGCCAGGTTACATCGAGTTTCTTGACTTAAGTGGGGAATAGTGGGAGCGTGTGGGAGTCCGGGGGAATCAGGCGGTGTTTAGTGGACGCTTTGACCACGCGATCGACGAAAAGGGTAGAGTGAGTATACCCGTGCGCTTTAGAGAAGAGCTTCAGCGCGAAGGTCTCGATCGGCTCTATATCACCAACTATTTCCACGAGCGCTCGCGATGCCTTGAACTTTACCCTCCGGTCGAATGGACAAAGCTGATCGACAAGATTCGCCAGAAGGCGAGTTTCGAACCGAGGCTGCAGACATTCGAGATGTTTTATATCGGTGGCGCCCATGAAGTGCAGGTTGACCGCCAGGGGCGGATTCTCATTCCGCCCAAACTGCGGGAGTTCGCGAACTTGGGCCGTGAGGTGACTTTTTCGGCGCGCACCGATCACTTTCAACTCTGGGACAAGCAGGAGCTTGAACGGGTACTGAACGCGGCCCACGAGAAGATGATGGAAGATCCGGAGTTTTTCCAGAAGCTCGGGATATAGGGATTCATAATGGGTCTCGCGGCAAAGAGCGACCACGGGGCGGACAGACGCATGCACGTTCCGGTGATGGCGGTGGAGGTGGTGGAGCTGCTGTCCGCCCCGCGCCCCCATGTGATCGTCGATGCCACGGTCGGAACCGGAGGACATTCCGAAGCGCTTCTTTCGCGCACGATCGAAGCGAACCTGCTCGGACTCGACCGCGACGCGAACGCGCTTGCGGTCGCCGCCGAGCGCCTGAAGCAGTTTGGCGGTCGCGTCAGGCTCGTGCAAGCCGATTTCGCTGAAATCGGCGACGCGATGCGCGACGCCGGTTTCGAGCATGCCGACGCAATCCTTGCCGATCTCGGGATGAGCAGCTATGCGCTCGACGACCCCGCGCGCGGCTTCAGCTTCAGGCATGAAGGTCCGCTCGACATGCGGATGGACCAGCGCGGGGGCTTGCGCGCCTACGATATCGTCAACGAGGAGACCGAGCAGGAAATCGCCCGGATCCTGCACGAGTACGGCGAGGAGCGAGCCTCGCGGCGCATCGCGCGGCGAATCGTCGAGGCGCGCCGTCGAAGGCCTATCGAGACCACGACCGAACTGCGCGCGCTGGTGGAGCGGGCGCTCGGTCCGCGGCGCCGAGGCGGGATGCATCCCGCAACCCGCACCTTTCAGGCGCTCAGGATCGCGGTCAACCGTGAGATGGAATCGCTTGGCGCCTTCCTCGACCGCGCGCCCGCGATGCTTGCGCCGGGCGGAAGGCTCGCGGTGATCGCCTATCATTCCCTGGAGGACCGTCCGGTCAAGGAAAAATTCCGCGAACTCGGCCGCGGCGGGGAATTCAAGCTGGTCACGCCCAAGGCGCTCAAGCCCTCCTCGCGTGAGGTGGCGGAAAATCCGCGCGCACGGAGCGCGCGGCTGCGATGTGTGGAGCGGAGGGGTGCATGAGCCGGCGTCAGAGCCCGGTCGCCAGGCGTTCGCGGCTCGTCCCCGCGATACTCGCGCTTGCGCTGGTTGCGGCCGGCTTTTTCACGCTGCTTGAGCGCCTTGAAGTAACGCGTGAGGGCTACCGCATATCCGCGGTAAGGGCCGAGATAACGCGCCTGGAGAACCGCAATCGCGAGCTCCGTATCGAGGTCGCCGAGCTTTCCTCACGCGATAGGCTGCGCCGGCTCGCGCCGAAATATCATCTGGCGCCGCCGCGCGACGGGCAGGTGGTGATGGTGCCGTGAACGCGCATTTCAAGACGCGCCGCGCGAGGATCGGCCTGCTTACCTTTTTCCTGGCCGGCCTGTTCGTGCTCGCGCTGATGAGGCTCGCGGCGCTCGTGGTGTTCGACGGCCCGCGCCTCAACTCGCTCGCGCGAAGCGAGCATACGGGCGAGGCCGAACTCGCCGCGGTGCGCGGCCCCATAGTCGATCGCTTCGGCGAGCCGCTGGCGCTCTCGGCGGAGACCCGCTCGGTCTATGCGCGGCCGAAAAAGCTGCTCGAGAGCAGCACGCCCGAGGAACGGACGAGGCTTGCGAAACTGCTCGGGATGACGCCCGGGCGGCTCGCTGAGCTTCTCGCAAAGCCGGCGCCGTTCGTCTGGCTAAGGCGCAGGCTCGCGCCCGGGATTGCGCGCCAGGTGCAGGCGCTCGGCCTCGAGGGAGTCGGCGCGTTAAGCGAATACAAAAGGTTTTATCCGGAGAGCGGCCTGGCCGCGGCAGTGGTTGGGTTGGCGGGGATGGACGGCCAGGGGCTCTCCGGAGTCGAATTGCAGTACGACCGGTATATCCGCGGCGAGCCGGTCGATCTCACCTTCTATCACGACGCCTACGGCCATCCGATCTTCGACAGCCCGCTCGCGCTCAAGTCGCCCGAACCCGGCGACAGTCTTCAGTTGACGATCGACGCGCGTATCCAGTCGCTTGCGGAAAACCGGCTTGCCGAGGAGGTAAGCGCAAGCGGCGCCCGGCACGGCACCGCGCTCGTGATGAACCCGTTCACCGGCGAGATCCTCGCGCTCGCCAACGTAAGCGCGGTTCCCGACCCGGTGCACGACCGCCTGCACGACAGCGCGATCCAGGACGTCTTCGAGCCGGGTTCCACGATGAAGGCGATGCTTGCCTCGGTCGCGCTCGAAGATCACGCCGTCTCGCCCACCCGGATGATCTACTGCGAGAACGGCGCGTTTCGCGTCGGCGGGCGGACGATCCACGACGACAGCCCGCACGGCTATCTCGACCTGGCGCACATCCTGGAGGTCTCGTCGAATATCGGCGCCTCGAAAATAGCCTTCAGCCTCGGCGCCGAGCGCTTCTACCGCGGGCTCAAGGGCTTCGGGCTGGGGCGCAGAACCGGCATAGATCTTCCCGGCGAAGCCACGGGCATCCTTCGAAAGCCCGCGACCTGGCGCGAGATCGATCTGGCCAATCACGCCTTCGGACAGGGCATCGCCGTTACGCCGATTCAGCTTGCGGTGGCCTACGCCGCGATCGCCAATGGCGGGCTCGTGATGCGCCCCTACGTGGTCAAGTCGATCCGCGACCCGCAGGGCCGTCCGGTCATTACCCATCAGCCCCAGATTATCGATCGCACCGTCTCGCCCGCGGTTGCGCATGAAGTCAATGTCCTGCTTCGCAACGTCGTCTACGGACCCGACGGAACCGCGCGCCGCGCGCAGGTTGACGGCTTCGTGGTTGCGGGCAAGACCGGCACCGCGCAGATGGTAAATCCTGTCTCGGGCAGATATTTTCAGAACCATTACGTTGCGTCGTTCGTGGGATTTCTGCCTGCCGACGATCCGAGGTTGGTCCGATCTGTCGTTCTCTATGACGTGGGCCACGGGCACTTCGGCGGTGTCGTGGCCGCCCCTGTCTTCAGCCAGATAGCGATGGGCTCGGCGCGCGCGCTCGATATCGCGTCGAACGCGCCGCCCGCTTACGACACGGCGAGCCTGTTCCCGCTCGAACACATGTTCGGCGCTTCGCGCCCGGGCGCCGCGGCTTCGAAACCCGGGCTCCGTGCCGTGCGCGCGCGTACGCCCGCGGCAAACGGAGCGGCCACACCTGACTTCGAGGGACTGAGCTTGCGCGAGGCGTTCGAGACCGCGCGGCGTGCGAGAGTCAACCTGGAAGTCAAGGGCGAAGGTTACGTCGTCAGCCAGGAGCCCGCGCCCGGCAGCACGCTCGACCACTCGCCCATAAAGCTCGTCCTTGCCTCGACCGATTCGCATGACGGTGAGACCGCGCCGGATGCCGGTGCGCGCCGCGGCCCGGCGGCGCGCGCAAGCGGGGTTCGACGAAGGAGGGCGCCGTGAAGCTTCGCGACCTGCTTTCGGGCGAGGCGGTGAGGCGGATGGACGGCGACACGGAAGTGGAAATTTCGGGACTCAGTTACGACTCGCGCGAGACACGGCCCGGCGACCTGTTCTTCTCGCTCGCGCGGGATGCGCGTAAGAACCGGGCCAACCTGACCGAGGCGATAAACCGTGGGGCGCACGCAGTGGTGGTGGATGGATGGGAAGGTGGAGCGCTGCGCCCCGCGGTTACTGTCGTTGAGGCCCAAAGGCCGCGGGTCCTGATGGGCCGGGTCGCCGCGCGCTTCTATCGCTCCCCGAGCGAACGGGTTGAAGTCGTCGGCGTGACCGGAACCAGCGGTAAGACCACGACCACGTATCTGCTCCGTTCCATCTCGGAGGCCGCGGGAATCCCGGCGGGAATAATCGGAACGCTCGGTATCTTCCTCGGCCGGGAGAAGATTTACAGCGGTCTTACGACTCCCGAATCGGTGGATTTCGAGAGCGCGCTTGCCGGGATGGAGCGCGAAGGGATACGGCGCGCTTTCGCGGAAATCTCCTCGATCGGCCTTGCCGAAGGCCGCGTGGACGCGCTGAGCTTCCGCGCATGCCTGTTCACCAATCTCGGGCGCGATCATCTGGACTATCACGAGACTATCGAGCGTTATTTTGCGGCCAAGCTGAGGCTCTTCAGCGAGCTTCTCGCGCGCAGCAGGCATCCCGAGCCCGTTGCGGTGGTGCGCGGCGACGCGCCCTGGGGACCGCGCGTCCTGGAAGCGACGCGGACGAGGAAAATCACCTTCGGACTCGACTCGTCGTTCGACGCGTATCCGGTGCGGTTCACCGCGGGCACCGACGGGATTCGCGCGACGCTCCGGGTGCTGGGACGCACGCTCGAAATCGAGTCTCCGTTGATTGGCGAAATCAACCTGTTGAACATTCTTGGGGCCTCCGCCCTGTCGGTGGCCCTGGGCATCGAAGGGGATGTGGTGGCGGAAGCGGTGAGGCGATGCCCAGGGGCCGCCGGCAGGCTGGAGGCCGTGCCCGCGCGTGCGGGAGTGAGTGTTCTGGTCGATTACGCCCACAAACCCGACGCGCTCGAGGCCGTCCTCGGGACGCTTCGCAGGCTCAAGCGCGGCAGGCTTATTTGCGTGTTCGGATGCGGCGGCGACCGCGACCGGGGCAAACGGCCGCTCATGGGTGAAATCGCCGCGCGATTGTCGGACCTTCCCATCCTCACCTCCGACAATCCGCGGACTGAGGACCCGCTCACGATCATCGCCGAGGTCGAGCGGGGGCTTAAGACCGCGGGCCTTCGCCGGCTCGCAAGCGCCGAGGCCATCGGTTCGCCCGGATACCTCGTCGAACCCGACCGCCGCGCCGCGATCGCGCTGGCGCTTGGGCTCGCGGCGCCCGGAGATGTGATAATTATTGCGGGTAAGGGCCACGAGGATTACCAACTCGTCGGCGACCGCGTGCTAAGGTTCGACGACCGCGAGGTTGTCCGCGAAATCGCCGCTGGGCTCGCCGCCTAGCGGCGTGTCG
>JAJYMR010000189.1 GCA_021786815.1 Deltaproteobacteria bacterium | reverse complement strand
CACTGGAGATTTTCCTGTGACCCGTCGCTCATCGACAATGACCCTGAAGTTCGCCGCAATCGTGGCGCTTGCGGCGCTCGCGCTCAGCCTCTCGGCGTGCCCGCGGCGCGCCTCGATCAATGTGGACGAGGCGAAGGCCGACGGTCTGAAAACCGCCAACCAGTGGCTCGGGCTTATCGACGCGGGCGATTATGCCAAGGCGTGGAGCGAAACCGCGCCCGGCTTCAGAAAAGAGATGTCAGAGAGCGAATGGACCCGTGGGCTCGAAGGCTACCGCAAGCCAATGGGCAAGATGCTCGAACGCAAGGTCGCGGACGAGCAGTACGCCAACAAGCTCTCGGATTCTCCCGCGAGCGCCTGGGGAAACTACGTCGTAGTCCGCTACCGCAGCCGTTTCGAGCACAAGAACTCGGCCAATGAGACCGTGCTTACGATGCTCGAAGGCGGGCGATGGGTCGTCGCGGGCTATTTCATCAACTGACGGTCCCTGACGCGCCGCCGTGCTTGGGCAGGTGACGCTCGGCGCGGTTTCGAATACTCTGTTTGATAGCGTACCACCCGCGCACCCGCCGAGATGCGCTCGCGAAGCTGTTCCAATGGCGGTCGACGAATACAGACGCAAGCGGCACGTCGAACGCACCCCGGAGCCTTTCGGCGGTGCGCAGGCGTCCGAAGCCACCCGTCGCGCGCGGGCCGGGATTTTCGTCATCCAGAAGCATCTCGCCCGCCGGCTCCATTACGATTTCCGCCTCGAGATGGAAGGCGTGCTGCGCTCGTGGGCGATACCCAAGGGGCCGTCGCTCAACCCGGCCGAGCGCAGGCTTGCGATCATGGTCGAGGACCATCCGCTCGAATACGCCGACTTCGAAGGCGTGATTCCGCCCGGCAACTACGGCGCGGGCTCGGTGATCGTGTGGGATCGCGGCCGGTACTCGATGAGCGACACACCCGCTATCGGCGCCGCCGAGGCGGTGCGCAACGGCAAGCTCGATATTGAGCTTCACGGCTACAAGCTCAACGGGGCCTTCACGCTCGTGCGAACTCATCTGAAGAGCAGCGGCGACGGCGCGAAGGAGAACTGGCTACTGCTCAAGAAGCGCGACCGCTACGCCAGCGGTGAGAGCGTAACCGAAACGCATCCGCGCAGCGTGCTCTCCGGGCTTACGGTCGAGGAAATGCGCGAGGCCGGGCATCTCGGGCGCCAGGCCGCCGCGGACCTGAAGCGGATCCACGCGCCCCGGCTCCCGGAACGCCTTGAGTTGAGAAATTTTCCGCTCAGCCTTGCGCGCCTGGTCCGCGAGCCGTTCGACAGCGGAAAATGGCTGTTCGAGATAAAGTACGACGGGATTCGGGCGCTCGCGATTCGCGATCGCGGCCCGGTGCGCCTTTACGCCCGAAGCGGCTCCATAATAACCGAGCGCTATCCCGAAATAGCGCTCGCCTTCAATGCCCTGCCCTTCGACCGGTTCGTGATGGACGGCGAGATCGTCGCGCTGGACGAAAAGGGACGACCGGATTTCCAGGCGCTGCAGCGCCGCATGCACGTCCAGGACGCGCCAGCGGTGCGCCGGCTCAGTATCACGACGCCCGCCTACGATTTCGTTTTCGACCTGCTCGCCTTCGACGAGTTCGACCTTCGTCCGCTCGCGCTCGATACGCGCAAGTCTTTTCTCGCGCGCCTGATTAGGGGCGAAGGACCGGTGCGCTACTGCGACCATGTAACCGCCGACGGACGCGCATTTTTCCGCGCGGTATCCGAAGCAGGGCTGGAAGGGATGATGGCGAAGCGGCGCGAGTCGCCCTATCGCGGCGCGCGAAGCTCGGACTGGCTCAAGATCAAATGTCCGCTCGTGCGCCGTTTCGTGATCGGCGGATGGACCGAGCCGGCGGGCTCGCGCACCCACTTCGGAGCGCTGCTGCTTGGGCTTTGCGACTCGCAGGGAAATCTGCGCTTCGTCGGAAAGGTCGGAACCGGCTTTTCCTCCGACACGCTCAAAAGCCTTCATCGCCGGATGGAGGAGCGGGAACGCAAGACGCCGCCATTCGCAAAGCCGCGCGCGAACGAGGCGCCGATTCCGCCGCGGGCCCATTTCTGCGCGCCGGAGCTCGTGTGCGAAGTGCGCTTCGCTGAAGTGACCAACGACAACTCCGTGCGCCATCCGAGCTTCCTTCGGCTTTTGCCCGAAGCCGAGCCCGCCCAGTGCCGATACGAGCATCCGTTCGGCGCGAGCGCCGCGGCGCTTGAAGCGAAACCGCTTGCGCCCGAGCCGGCCGCGCCCACGGTTGCGGCGCGCAAACCCGCCGCCGCTGTCACTCTAAGCAATCCCGACAAGGTCTTCTGGCCGGCGGAGGGTTACACCAAGGCGGACCTGGTGCGCTACTACCAGTCGATCGCGCCGTGGATTCTGCCGTACCTGAAGGACAGGCCGGTGATGATTGTGCGTTATCCGGATGGAATCGAAGGCAAAAGCTTCTTCCAGAAGGACGCGCCCGACTACATTCCGGACTGGATCAGGACCGAGCGGATCTATTCCGAGGATTCCGGGCGCGAAATCGCCTTCTTCATCCTGGAAAGCGCCGAAGCGCTCGCCTACGTGGCGAATCTCGGCGCGATTCCGCTCCACGTATGGTCGTCGCGCGTAGGGCAACTGGAACGTCCGGACTGGCTCCTATTCGATATCGATCCCAAGGGTTCGACCACGGCGAACGCCGTGCGCGTGGCGCGCGAGGTTATCGCGGTGCTGGAGAAGCTCAAGCTCAAGGCCGTGGTCAAAACCTCTGGCCAGGCGGGGATTCACGTCTTCGTTGGCCTCAAGCCCATCTACACCTACGCGCAGGCGCGCAATTTCGCGGAACTGGTGGCGCGTCTGGTGGTGCATCGGATACCCGACCTCGCAACCGTCAATCGCGACGTCGCCTCGCGCAAGGGCCGCGTCTATATCGATTACGTCCAGCTTGGCTACGGCAAGACGATCGCCGCGCCGTACGCCGTCCGGCCGGTTCCGGGCGCATGGGTGTCCGCGCCGCTCAATCCGAAGGAACTCAAGATTTCGCTGGACCCGGGCGCTTTCACGATAAAGACGATGCGGCGCCGGATGGCGCGGATGAGGCACGATCCGTTTATCGGCGCGCTGGAAGATCGGCAGGGTCTCGAACAGGCGCTCACGCTGCTCGAGAAGGAACTCGGGCGGGCAAAGCTGGTTTCGTAGCGGCGAGCCGGCTTACTTGCGTTTTCGCGCTCGCGCGGCACGGGTTCGTGCGGCGGCGCGTTTCTCGGGCGGCTTTGCCTCAGCCTCTTCGCCGACGGGCGCGCCGCGCCGCTCGAGCGAGGCCTTGAGCGCGGACATCAGGTCGATCACTTTCGCGCGCCGTTCCTCGGCCGGCGCCTCGACCACTTCTTCGCCTTGGACCTTCTTCTGCGCGGCTTCGATTACCCGCTCGCGGTAGCTGTCCTTGTACTTTTCCGGCTGGAATTTGGTTTCGGTGAGATCGTCGATGAGCCGTTTTGCGAGCGCGAGTTCGCGCTCGCCGACTTTCGCTTCCTCGCCGCGGCCGACATCTTCGCCCGCCACCACTTCGTCCGCATAATACATGGTATGAAGCATCAGGCCCTTCTCGTAGGGCCTGAGCAGCACCAAATACTCCTTGTTGCGCATCGTGAAGGTGCCGAGTGCGATCCGCTTCGACTCCTGCATCGCCTGCGCCAGAAGCCGGTAGGCACGTGCCGACTCGGGTTCGCATCCGAGATGGTAAGCGGTGTCGAAATAGACGGGATCGACCTGCGTAAGCGGAACGAACTCCTTGATGTCGAGAGTGTGGTCTTCGCGCGCTTCGAGCTTTTCCAGTTCCTCGTCCGTGAACGTGACGAATATGCCCTTCTCGACCTCGTAGCCGCGCACCAGCTCGTTTCGCTCCACTAGCGCGTCGTCAACGGGACAGTAGAGTTTCTGCTGGATGCGGCTTTTGTCCTTGGCATGGAGAAGCCGGAAGCTGACCGATTTGGAGCGGGTAGCGGCGAACAGCTTGACGGGAATCGAAACGAGTCCGAACGAGATAACGCCGTTGGCGATTGGGCGTCCGGCCATGGTGGGTTTCTCCTGCCTGGCGATAGCGCGGCCGCGACGCCGGGTCGCCAAAGAGCCGCCAGACCAAGCCTAGCCGCGTGGCCGGGTTGTGCCAAACGCACATACCCCGGCCCGCGGTCAGGAAAATCCGGCCATAACGCCTATTTGCGCACCTTGCGCGGACGGCCGCGACGTCGGCGCGGCGCCTCTCCCGACGGTTCCTCGGGACCGAACGGCTCTTCGTAGTGGACCGTGGTGGCTTCCTCGGGAAGCTCGAGCCGATATTCGCGCCCGCCGGGTTCCTCCATCTCCTCGGGTGGCGACCACTGCCGATCGTACGGCTGGATGGTTCCTCCGGCGCCCCATCGCCGAACCCGGTTCAGCTTTTCCTGGCAATCGACGCAGAAGGCCGCAAACGGCAGGGCTTTCATCCGCTCGAGCGGGATTTCCTCGCCGCATTCAGCGCATGTTCCGTAGGTTCCGTTGTCCAGGCGGGCGAGCGCCTGGTCGAGCAGGCGCAGCCGGTCCTCCGCGCGCTCGATAAGAGTCGCATGCGTCTCGACGTCGGTGGTCGAGCGCGCCTGATCGATATCATCGGCCGGCGTTGGTTCCGCTTCCTCGCTCTGGTCCCTGCGAAATTCCCTGACCCGGGTATAGGTTTCGTCCCTGAGACGGACGAGCAGGTCGCGCAGGGCCTCGGTGCGCTTACTTCTTCGTATTGCAGGTGCAATTCCCATGATGGTACTCCCTTCGTGCCGGGGGCGCGGCGAACTGCTGCGGCTTTCGTCATCGCTGCGGCGTTGCGTCCCCAGCCGCCTGTCACAATTGGACGAGCGGGACACCCAATCTCTTCGACCTCCCGCCTTTGTCCTATTCCGCGCTCGCTCCTCCAATCCCGACCTCTCGGTCAGCTCCTACATCCAACAAGAGAAACAAGGATCATTTCTCCTTGGTTCCATTCAACGCAAATCGCGCGCCATCTGACCAATTCGACCATAGCAGGCGTTTGCCGAACTAAAGTGGTTTCGCCCGGAAAAGAGGTAGATGAAGTGTCACCTATGGATACTATGTGTAACGCAGGCACTGCCCTGAAAGGGCTTCCGCCTCGCCAGGACAGAATCACGTTGAGGCATCCCGAGCGGGCACGAAAGATGAATTGAAAGTTTCGTACAGAACGTACCTCGCCCAAGGAGGAATAAATCGGGATGGAACAGACGGAAGAGGCAGAGGCGGTTACCGACACTATCGGCCATCAATGCCGGCTGCTGAGGCCAATTCGCGACGCGCAGGGCCGAAGCCATTTCGACGAGTGCCCGCGAATTGTTCGCGAGGTCTTTAACCTGGGCCGCCGGATGTTCCTGGTGCGTTTCGCCGACGGGACAACAACGTTTCTGTTCCCGCACGAGATCGCGCTCAGATAAGCATACGACGCACGGCGGCATGAACCGGCGCGGCTTTCGGCATGCGCGGTTCGGCCGCCGCTGCGATTACCGGACGGGGAGAATCGCGATGGATGACCAAACCTTCTTTCATGAAGTCGCGGAGAGGGTTGCCTCCGACATGCGCCGCGCCGAGGCTCTTACGTTCGCGGTCTTCCAGGAACTGCGCGACCGCATAACTCCGCAAGAGGCCGAGCACGTCGCCGCGCAACTCCCGAAGCGGCTCAAGATGATGTGGATGTCGCTCGATCGCCCGGGCCGGCAGGTTCGCCGGATTCATCTTCAGGAATTCATCGGTGAGGTGCGGCGCATCGCTGGGCTGCCCGATGACGCAGAGGCCGAGCGCGCCGTGGCCGCCGTTTTCGCCGCATTGCAGAAGCTGCTCGGCAGCCCGAGCGGCCAGGAGGGCGAGGCGTGGGACATCATGAGCCAGCTTCCCAAGGATTTGAAGAAGCTCTGGATGGAAGCGCAGCGCAAGGCCGGCGGTCCTTCCGGAAGTGAGTTCGGGGCATAGCATGCGATGCCTGTAGGGGTTGTAAGAACGCCCGAGGAGGAACTCGCGTGGGAACGCGCGAAGGAACTTGCGCGCAGGCAGTATCCTGAGGCGACCGGCGCTCGCTACTACCGCATCGTGATGACCATCTACAAGAAGATGACCGGATACGAGCCTGCAGGCCGTCGGCGCAAAACCCGCTTCTGAACGCTTCGAACGACAAGCGCATGGCCGGGCAGCGCCATCACAATGGCGCAGCGGCAAAATCGCATTTCTCTTCGCACTTGGCAATTCGCGCGTTACTCGCCGGTTTCTTAACGCCTATAAAATCATTGCGCTTCCTTTCGCTGCTCCTTAAGGGCGCAACGGTGTGCGACGTCGATGTGACAATCGGGAGCAACGCTAATCGCCATTGGTGGTTTCGGCTACCTTGCGCGAAACGCATTGTTGCGCCTTCGCGCCGATTTTTTTCCTGTGACTTCCCGTCCGACTCACGCACGGAAACTGGCAGGGCACTTGCTGAATCTGAGCGCAGAAAAATTTACGAAAGGAAAGTGCGATGCCACCAGTTCCGCGCGCTCACAGGCGCTGTGCGATCATTCTGGCCGGCGGCGAAGGTACCCGGCTGAAGTCGGTTACCCGCCGCATCTCCGGACAGGAAATCCCCAAACAGTTCTGCAGCCTGAT
>JAJYMR010000200.1 GCA_021786815.1 Deltaproteobacteria bacterium | reverse complement strand
GAGGGAGCGGCGGCGGGCGAGGCCGCGCGCCGGAGGATGCGATGAGCGCGGATGCCATGACGCTTGCGGATATCACTTCGGCCGACTGGTCGCTCAAGCTGGGCGCGATCGGGGAGGTGGTGCAGGGGATCGAGGACGTGGAGCAGTGCATCCAGATAATCCTGACCACGCCCAGGGGATCGGACGTGCTGCGCCCGACGTTCGGGGTTGACGTGTGGCGCTACATCGACTCTCCGATGAACTCGGCGGTGCCGGCGATAGTGCGCGAAGTGAGCACCGCGATTACTCTATGGGAGCCGCGAGTGAGTATCGTGTCGGTGAGCGCCGCGCCGGCTGCGGGAAACACGACCCAGGCGGGCGCGCAACTTGAGGTCTCGGTTACCTGGGCGCTCAAGCTCGCCAGCGCGACGTCGCCCACGCATACCACGACCGTTACAATTCCGGGAGGCTTCTGATGGGTGCAGGTGTTCCGGCGCTTCCGCCGCCGGTGTTCGTAGACGACGCGGACGGACTCGACCCGAACCTGGTCCTGGCCGACATGATTTCGGCCTTCGAGGCCGCGGCCGGGCGAGTCCTTCAGCCGGCGCAGGTCGAGCGCCTGCTGATCGACCTGTACGCGTACCGGGAATCGCTGGTGCGAAACGCGATCCAGTACGCGGGCGAGCAGAACCTGCTCGCGTTCGCGCAGTTTCCGATGCTCGATTACCTGGGGCAGTTGCTGGGCGTTGCGCGGCTTGCGGCGCAGCCGGCGACGACGACGCTTCAGTTCACGCTCGCCTCGGCGCTCAGCGTTCCGTACACGATTGCGGCGGGCACGGCGGTGGGGACCAGCGACGGGCAGTTCGTGTTCACGGCCATCTCCGACCTGACGATAGCGGTGGGCGCGACCACGGGTTCGGTCAATGCGACGGCGACGGTGGCGGGTCCCGCGGCCAACGGCTACCTGCCGGGACAGGTGAACGTGCAGCTCAACCCGAGCGCGCTGGTCACGAGCGTCGCCAACACGATTACGACATCGGGCGGCTCGGCGCCGGAGACCGACGACCATCTGCGGATGCGGATCCAGGCCGCGCCCAACGAATTCAGCGTGGCCGGGCCGGTGGGCGCGTACCGGTTTTTCGCGCTCGGCGCGGACCCGTCGATTATCGACGTTCAGGTGGTGAGCACGGTTCCCGGCACGGTGACGGTTTACGTACTGACCGGGCCGATAACGGCGCAGCCGGCCGCGGCGCCGAACAGCGCGGGAATCGCAGGCTCGACGCTGCTCGCCGAGGTGCAGTCGGCGCTCAGCGCCGACACGGTGCGGCCGCTGACGGACACGGTTAGCACGATGGCGGTCAGCGAGGTCGATTATCAAATCGCGGGCACCGTGACGCTGTACGCCGACGCCGATCCGGTGGCGACGATGGCGGCGGTGAACCAGGCGGCGCAGGAGTATGCGATTTCGCTCGCGTCGAAAATCCAGCGCGATATCGTGCCGAGCCAGATCGTCGCGGCGCTGTCGGTGAGCGGCGTGTACCAGGTTTCGCTGACGGCTCCGGCCTACACGCAGCTCTCGACCGGGCAATGGGCCAACTGCACGGCAATCACGCTCGGGCAGCAGGTAAGCAGCGAACAGAGCTGACAGACGGGTTGGTTTTGCGATGGCTCATCTGACGATCCCGCCTTCAATCGACGACCAGCGAAGCCAGGCGCTTCTGGTTTTGATCGAGCGTCTGGGCGCGCTCGACCTGACGCCGATGCTCGTGTACCGGCTGGACTCGGTGCCGGACAGCGCGCTTGCGTTCCTGGCCTGGCAGTTCGACATCGTCTCGCCGCTATGGCAGCTGTTCGTGCCGATCGACACGAGCGTGGACGCGCTGACGGACATCGATGCGCTGGCGGACATCGACACGCTGACCGAAGGCGCGCCCGACACCGCGGGAGCCGAAGCCGCCTCGGCGGCGCAGCGCGCGCTGCTCAAGATGGCAATCCAGCTGCATCGCTACCGCGGGACGCCGTGGTCGATCAAAACGGCGCTCGCGTCGCTCGGATGGCCGTCGGTGACGCTGCTCGAGGGTCAGGAGAGCTGGGGCGGCACGACATGGCCGGCGAGCGAGGGATGGGCGGTTTTCCGGGTCGTGATCCCGCTCAGCGGTGGGCAGTTCGTGGAGAGCAACGCGGCCGGGACGATCGCCACGGTGGCGAATTTTTTCAAGCCGGCGCGATCGCTGCTCGACTCGGTATGGTTTGCGGCCGCGCCGTTGGGCGACGCGGCGCCCTCGCCGTTCGACAAGTTCACGCTGCAGGGAATCGTCCAGTACCAGCTCGACGCGGCGCCGGTTCCGGCGAGCGGTCCGGCGACGCTTTCGATTGCCGGGATGGCGCTTGCGGACAACGTCGGGCCGGCCGCACCGCAGTACAACGGACAATTCGCGCACAGCGGAATCACTTACGGCGCGGGCGAGCCGGCGGTCGCCGACAGTGCCCTGATTCTGAACGGAGTGGCGATCCTTCAAGGAGGATGAGAATGAAAAGGCCTGTGGGAATCGTGCGTCTGAGCCTTCGCGTGGAGGGAAGGCTCGTCTGGACGCTCGAGGAGAAAAACCTGTTCGTGAACGCGGGGCTCCCGGCACTGGCGGCGCTGCTCGGCGGCGACGGGAGCAATCAGTTCGCTTCGGTAATCGGCTTCGGCTCGAACGGAACCGCGCCATCGCTGACCGACACCGCGCTCACGGCGCCGTACTACTTCAAGGCGCTCGACAGCCATTCGGAGGACGGGCAGGGCAGCGTGATCTTCAACTGGAGCCTGGAGGGCAGCAGCGACACCGGCGCGGTCGGGATCACGATCCAGGAGCTTGGCCTGCTGGCCAATCCGACCGCCGTCGCGCTGCCGGGGACGACCTCGCCCACGGTTCTGCTCGCGCGCAAAACGATAAGCGCAATCTCCTTCACGTCGAGCATGAATCTTTCGGGAAGCTGGACATTGACATTCTAGGAGAGGGATCGCGATGCCGACGTTGATTGACAGTCCATCCTTCACGGCCAACGAGGTTTACGAGATCCAGGCGACCGATCCGGTCGAAGGCGCGGCCACCGGCGCGAGCTACGGCGGAATCGGGCTCTCCAACCAGCCTCATCAGCAGCTCGCCAATCGCACCTCGCTTCTCTACGGCCGCCAGCAGACCAACATGGCCAATATCGCGGCGCTCCAGGCGTTCACGGGCCAGTTCAAGGGGATGATGGCGGCGAGCGGTTACGTCGAAGTTCCGTTCGTCGACGCGATTCGCGGGCAAATCGTCGCGGTCGTGCAGTGGGGATCGTATTTCCCGCCCGGCGGCGACGGGCAAGACGCGACTTATTCGATCAGCTGGCCGACTTCGTTCCCGAACGCGTGCGTGTGGGCGATGGCGGCGCTGTCGAACTCGAGCGCGAACAAGAGCTGCGGCAAGCTGGTGATGGAGACGGTGAGCTTCACGACCACCACCGGGACGTTCATGTCCGACTTTATCGGCGGCTCGACGTCCACGCAGGCTCCCAACGACGGCTTTTACTGGATCGCGATCGGCTTCTGAACCCGCCCCGGGACGATTCGTCGGGACGCGGGCGCTTTGCGGCCACGGAGCCGTGCGCGATCGCCCCATAGGCCGATGTTTCGCAAGTTCACGGATAAGAGGCTAAAAAATGGCTAACCAAGCATACGACAGTTATCGCCAGATGATGGCGCTCGGGATTGCGCCGGACTGGCTCACCGACACGATCGAGGCAGTGCTGGTTTCGTCGAGCTACACGCCGAATTACGCAACCGACGCGAGCCTCTCAAATCTCGGCGCGAACGTGGTCGGAAGCGCAGTCCAGCTTGCGGGGATAGCGGTGTCGAACGGGCAGGTAACGGCGAACGCGACGACCTTTCCAGCGGTCGCGTCGGGCTCAACGGTGGATTACATCGCGATCTACAAGAACACCGGCGCCGCAACCGCATGGGCCGCGAGCACCGCGTATTCGGCCGGCACGGTCATCCAGGATTCGAACGGGAATTTGCAGAAATGCGTGACGGCGGGGACCAGCGGCAGCGCCGCGCCGACGTGGAATACGACCTACAACGGCGCGACCACGGACGGCACGGTGAACTGGCTCAATATCGGACCGAACAATCCGCTGATGCTGCTGTTCGACAGCGCTTCGGGCTCGCCGGGACTGCCGGTTACAAGCAACGGCGGCGATATCGACGTCACCTGGGGAAGCCCGCTGTTCCAGCCGTAGGGCAGGCGATGGCGATTGCGCTTCGCGCCTATCCGGCGCTCAACATCGCTGTCGGCACGGAGGTCTAACTCAGATGGCTGCACTCAGGACCGTGCGTTCGGGCAACGCGATCATCGTTACGGCGTCGATCACGAATCCAGCCGGCGCGGCCTACAGCCCGAGCGGCGCGGTCACCCTTACGATTCTCGATCCGACGGGCGCGATCGCGCTGGATGCCGCATCGATGACTGCGACGGGAGTGGGTGCGTACTCGTACACCTTTAATGTGCCCGCCGCCGCGGCGCACGGAATCTGGCAGGGCTACGTCAACGCGAGCGACGCGGGCGTCCAAAGCGGCTCGCCGGCGACCGCATTGTTTATCGCCTGACGGGACACTGAACGCGCGCGTGCGGCGAACAAAGGTGTCTGTCGATTCGCCCACCGGGCGGCTCGCCCGAAGCTCTTGAGACAGCCGCGTCGAAGATGCAGGCGAGCGGCCCAAGCGTGTCCCGTTGCACGGCTCCGCATGGCATAATAGCGCGCTTAAGGTCGCAGAGCGCGGATGCCCAAACCGAATCCCGACGCACGGCTGCCCGGACCACTCGGCTCGATTGCCGAGATGAGCCCGGCGCGCCGCTTCGTCCTCGCACTGGCCGGAATCGTGTCGCTGACGGCCATCGGCACAACGGGCTACATGTTGATCGAGAGGATGTCGCTGATCGACGCCCTCTACATGACCGTCATCACGATTTCGACGGTGGGCTTCGGCGAGGTGAAGCCTCTGAGTGCGGCCGGGAAGCTGTTCACGATGGGGCTCATAGTCTTCGGCGTGGGAAACGCCTTCTACCTGCTGGCCGTCGTTGCCGAGCTTCTGATCGAAGGGCGCCTGCGCGAGTATCTGGGGGTGACCGCGATGCAGCGCAAGATTCACGAACTTCAGGAACACGTAATCATATGCGGTTTCGGGCGCTTCGGCCGGGTCGTGGCCGAGGAGTTGTTGCGCCATTCGATCCCGCTGGTGGTGATCGATCCCGATCCAGCCAAGCATGAGGAACTGTCGCGCCTCGACGCGCTGCATCTGCTCGGCGACGCGACCCGCGACGAGGTGCTTGAGCAGGCCGGCATCGCGCAGGCCCGCGCGATCGTGGTTGCGACCAGTTCGGACGCCGACAACGTCTATATCACCCTTTCCGCGCGCGAGAAGAACCGAAGCCTGATGATTCACGCGCGCGGCGAGAGCGAGGGCGGGATGCGTAGGCTCAAGCTGGCGGGCGCCGACCAGGTGATATCGGCCTATCAGCGCGGCGGGATGCGTGTGGCGGCGACGATCCTGCGGCCTTCGGTGGTGGACTTCCTGGAACTCGCCGCTCCGGGCCGCGGCACCGAGGTCGATCTGGAGCAGTTGCGAATCGACCCGGCAAGTCCACTGGTCGGACGCTCGATCGGCGCGCTTGAGAAGGAGACGAAAAAGCTCAGAATCGTCGCGCTCAAGCGCAACAACGAACCGATATCGCTCATTCCTGAGCCCGATACGCTGATCCACGCGAGTGACTACCTGGTCGTGATCGGCGATCGCGCAAGCCTCAAGGCGCTGGTCGAGACAATCGGGAAATAGCGGTGGCGGCGCGGGACGAATCGCGGGCCGAGAAGCTCAGGGGAGTTTCGGCGGGCCTTGCGGCGGCAGCGCTTTTCGGTTCGAGCGCGCCGTTTGCGAAGCTGCTGCTTCCCGCAGCGCCGCCGCTGGTGTTGTCGGCGATCCTTTACCTGGGCGCAGGCGCGGCGCTCTCGCTGTGGCGCGCGGTCGGGCGGGAGCCGGCCGAAGCAGCGCTTCGACGCGCGGATTGGCCGTTGCTTGTGGGCGTCGTCTTCCTCGGCGGGATCGCGGGACCGGTCCTGATGCTGCTCGGGCTTGCGCGGATGTCGGCGCTGGCAGTCTCCTTGATGCTCAACCTGGAGGCGGCGTTCACGATCCTGCTCGCGGTGGGGCTTTTCGGCGAGCATCTGGGCGGCGTCGAGGCGCTTGCCGCCGCGGCGATCATCTGCGGGGCAGCGATAGTCGGTCTCGGCCCGGGCGAATTTCACGCCGATCCGATCGGCGCGGCGCAAGTTGCGGGCGCGTGTCTTGCCTGGGGTATCGACAACAACCTGAGCCAGCGGCTTTCGCTTCGTGATCCGGTCGCGATCGCGCGCGTCAAGACGCTCGGCGCGGGCGCTTGCACGCTCGCGCTCGCTCTCGTGCTCGGCTACCGGCTTCCAACCGGCGCGACGCTTGCGGGAGCGCTAGCAGTCGGCGCGCTATGCTACGGTGCGAGTCTGGTGCTCGACATGAACGCGCTCCGAATCCTCGGCGCGGCGCGCGAGGCCGCCTACTTTGCGACGGCGCCGTTTATCGGCGCGATAGTCGCGGTGCTGGTGTTCGGAAAGGCGCCGAAAGCGGCCGAGTGGACGGGTGGCCTCCTGATGGCGGTTGGAGTGGCGATGCTCACGCGAG
>JAJYMR010000096.1 GCA_021786815.1 Deltaproteobacteria bacterium | reverse complement strand
GTCCACGACGAGTCCGCGGTCGTGCCCGCCAAACCGCATCCCCGACAACGGATCGCCGAGTATAGGCCATCCGAGCCGACGCGCGAGCGCGGCGATTGCGCCCGCGCCGTCCGCCTCAACGCCCGGACCGCAGACGATAAATCCCCGCTCGATGCCGCGTAGCTCGTTGGCAATCGCACGGAACTCTCCGGGTTCAAGCGCGACCTTGAACGGTCTGACGCGAACATAAGGACGCTCCGATTCGGGGCGTTGCGCCGGGCGGTTCAATGCCTCGGCCTCCTCGGCCGTGTCGATCAGCGGCTCGCGCATCGGCAGGTTCAGATGGACCGGTCCGGCCGGAGGTCCGAGGGCGACGGAAACGGCGCGGCACGCAAGCGTACGATAGTAGCCGTCGAGAGCGGCGCCGTCGGATGGTGTCGCGACATCGACGCTCCATCGCGCGTGACTGCCGAACATCCGCACCTGATCGATCGTCTGGGGTGAACGGCAATCGCGCGCCTCGGGCGGGCGATCGGCGGTGAAAACGATGAGCGGAACGCGCGACAACGAAGCCTCGGCTACCGCGGGCATATAATTGGCGGCCGCTGTGCCCGACGTGCAGGCGAGCATCACCGGACGGCGCGTCTCCCGGGCGAGGCCCGCCGCGAAAAATCCCGCGGCGCGCTCGTCGAGCACGACCCACGGCCTGATACCGCCGCGAAGCAGCGCGGTCACGAGCGCGGTCGAGCGCGAGCCTGGAGAGACGCAGGCATCAGTCACGCCGGAGCGTTCCAGTTCCTGCAGCACCGCGACGGTCGCGCGGCTGTTCGGATTACGCGGCGCGCTCAATCCCCGAACTCCTCAAGAGCGCGCTGAACTTGGCCTCGGTTTCGGCGAACTCGGCCTGTGGGTCCGAGCCGGCCACGATTCCCGCGCCCGCCCATAGGAACATGCGCGGGCCGTCGAGCAATGCCGAACGGAGCGCGACCGCAAATTCGCCGTTGCCGTCGGCGTCCATCCAGCCGAGCGTTCCCGTGTACCAGCCGCGATCGGGCTCCTCGCGTTCGAGCAGCTCGCGTGCGGCCTCGCGCGGTTCTCCGCACACTGCGGGCGTTGGATGGAGCAGGCCGGCGAGTTCAACCGCGTTGTACGCGCCGCGCAGGCGTCCTTCCACGGGCGTGAACAGGTGCTGCGCTTCGGGCAGACGCATCAGGAGGGGCTTGTCGGCCAAATAAAGATCTTCGGTCACGCAGCCAAGCGCCGATTTCACCGCCTCGCGAACATATTCGTGTTCTTCGAGGTTCTTTTTGCACGCGAGCAGAGAATCGCCGAGCGCACGATCCAGTTCCGGCGTTGCGCCGCGTGGCGCGGTGCCGGCCAGCGCGCCCGAAAAGACGCGCTCGCCCTGCACGCGGACCAGCAGTTCGGGCGTCGAACCGAAAAGCGCGGTGGTGGCGCGTGAAAACCAGAAGCTGAAGCATCCGGGACGCGTCTTACGCGACGCGCGTAGAAAAGAGACCGGGTTCACGCTCGTGGAATCGACCTCGATCCGCCTCGACAGCACGACCTTGCGTACGACTCCGCGCGCCACCATCGCGCGCACCCGCTCGACCCGCTCGCGCCATCGCGCCCGCTGCTCCGAAAGGCGCTGATTCGCCACGCACGTGGCGCTGCGCGCCGATGCCTCGCGATGCGCCGCGAGGCCCGGCGAAGCCGGGAATGTAACCTCCGGCCGCTCCTCGCGCTCTTCGTTCCAAATCCGGGTAAGCGTGCATCGCCCTTCGCGGCGTATCCAGAGCATCCTGGGGAGCATCAGGCAGGCGGCGGGAAATTCACGCCACTCGCGGACACCGCAGTCGCGATCCGAAAATCCAAACCCGCCGACCATCAGCGGACCGTGAGCGGGCACGGTCTCGACCGGGTTCATCCGTATCAGGGACAGCATCCTGCGCGCGCGCATCGACAGATCCTGAAACCGTCCCGGGCCGCTCGAGCGCAGTTCGGCCGCCGCGCCGAGTGCGACGACAGTCACGCCGCGCTCCGGATGCTCCAGGTAGAAGGACGGCGACGCCGCGCGTATCGTGGCGAATTCGCGGAGTTCCGGCATCTCGGCGACGGGCACGGTTTGCGCACGAAAGGAGGAAAGTTCAGGCATACGCATACTGCATAGCAAGCTATCGACGCGCGGTGACGAGCTGCACCGCTCCGGCCATCAGCCGCCGCTTGGCGACTTCGGAAAAACCAACGGCGCCAAGCATCTCCATCATTTGCCGCTCGGCCGGCAGGTACTCGATCGAGGAGGGAAGATACGCATACGCATAACGATCGACGAATTTTCCAAGCTGCGGAACTACGCGGTTGAAGAAGATACGATGGCCGAAGCGCAGGACCGCCCACGAAGGAGTATCGACCTCCAGCAGCGAGATTCTCCCGCGCGGCTTCAGAATCCGGAACGCCTCGCGAAGCACCGCGCGCAGGTCCGCAAAATTGCGCAGCGCAAATCCCGACACCACGGCGTCGGCCAGCCCGTCACGAAGCGGCAGATTCGCCGCGTCCGCGCGAATCAACGCGCATCGGAGCCCTCGCGCCGCGGCCTGTTCGAGCATCCGCGCCGAGAAATCGACGCCGACGGCGCGGCAGCCCGCCCGCAGCGCCTCGGCGCAAAGGTCGCCGGTGCCGCATCCCAGGTCCACGACCATCGCTCCGGCCGGCAACTCAAGGGCCGCTACGGCCTCGCGCCGCCAGCGACGGTCGAGCCCGAACGTCATCAGGCGGTTCATCAGGTCGTAGCGAGGCGCGATCCGGTCGAACATCGCCTCGACGACGGCAGCCTTGGATTCGGGCTCGGGCAGTTTCATCGGGAAGCAAGCCGCAGGCGCAGCGAAGCGGTTTCGCGCCGGGCCACCTGGAACGCCTCCTCGTCGCCGCTCTGGCGCAGGCGGACGAGCGCGCGGCTCACCAGCAGCCGGTAAAAATGATGCCCCACCAGCGAGACGACCATCGGCAGCATCGCGCGAAACGCCTCGGCGACCGCGTCGGGGCTCGCGCCGCGCTCGCCGGTGCGTACATACTCGTTGAAGAGATCGATCGCCTCATCGACGGTCTCCTGCGCCGCGCCGTGATACCGGAGCGCAAGCGACAGGAGCCGGGTAACCGGAACTCCGTAGCCAAGGATTTGCAGGACGCCGCGCGCCGCTTCGAGGTCGGCATCCGAGTAACGGATTGCGCCCGCTTCGTCCCTGAGCGTTTCCCTGAGCGCGCAACCTTCGACGAGATCGAGCAGTCCGCGCGGAACGCCGAGCAGCTCCGCGAACTCGGCGCTCGTATAGCGTGAGCGGTCGGCCTCTTCTTCAACCGCGGACAAAAGCGTGCGCTTCATTCCGCGCTTTGCGGGATGGTGGACGAGGTCCTTGATAACCTTGAGCGGAAGACCGCGCTGCGCCATGGAACGAATCAGCCGCAGGCGCTTCAGATGCGACTGTCCGTAAAGCGCGATACGGCCGTGGCGGCGCGGAGCGTCGATAAGGCCGAGGCCCTGATAATAGCGGATCGTGTCGACCGCGAGCCCGGAGAGCCTTGCCAGCTCGGAGATTGTCAACGCCTTGGGCGACTTCACGAGTAATTACTCCTATAGTAATCGCTCTCAACGAGCAAACATTCGAAAATGCCACCGTTCTCGGCATGCACAGCAAACGGAGCTCAATCTAGTCTCCGAGTTGTTCGAGCAGATGTCGGCCTTCGACGATGTCAGGAGTCTCGGAGCCCTGCGTGAGGGGGGCGAGAATCGGCGCCAGAAGTTCGCGCGCTTCAGCGGGGCGGCCGCGGCTGCTCAGCAGTTGCGCTAGTCCGAGCGCCGAACGCAGCTCGTAGAGTTTCATCTCGCATCCGCGGGCACTTTCGATAGCCTCGCGCCAGGCGGCCTCGAGCCGGTCGTCGTCCGCACCCGACATGCGCAGAACGTGCGCCCGGGTCCACGCCACGATTGGTTTCTCCATCAGGAGTTCGCCAATCGCGGCCGCCGCATCAGCCAAGGTCTGCTCGGCTTCCTCGAAGTTCCCTTCCAGGGCGTACGCCCACGCAAGCAGCGACAGGTACCACGCGCGCGGCAGCCTCATTCCGCTCACCTGCCAGCCCGCGATCCCGCGCCGGATCTGCTCGAGTCCTGCGCGCGCGTTACCGAGCGCCGCCAGCGCCCACCCCACGTAAACATCGAGCCCGCATGCAAGCTGCTTGAGTCCGTTTCTATGGGCGAGAGCCGCGCCTTCGCGCGCGACGCGCAAGGCGGCGTTCGGCTCGTTCAGAAGCTGATGCATCGCTGCGACGTTTATCGAGGAAAAGGCGATGTTGGAGGGCTTGCCGAGGCGATTGGCGGTTTCCAGCGCCCACGCCGCCATCGCGCGCGCTTCGCCCGCAAGGCCCGACAGGGCGAGCGACACCGCAAGATAACTCATCGCGAGCGGGCCGGCGTCGAACGGCCGTGAAGCGGAGTCGGCGACCAAAAACTGTTCCACCGAGGCGCGCAGGCTCTTGAGACTTTCGCCGATCTTTCCGCCGTGGAGCTGGGTGACACCGACCGCGTAATTCGCCCAGCAAAGCGCGAGCTGAGCGTCCTGGCTCTGCGCGATTTTGAGCCTCTGTTCGGCCAGGGCAAGCGCCGCCGCTATCTCGCCGCGGCAGAGACAAGTTTGCCATAGCCCCAGGAGCGCCGGGGAATTGGAATGTCCCAGCCGCGTTCCAAGCTCGCGAGCCCGGCGGTAAACGCGTTCCGCCTCGCTCGAAGCAAGGCTCTCGGTGGCGGAGACGACCGAGCCGAGCGCGATGAGCAGCGGCATCTCGCGTTCGTCGCGCGCCGGCGATTCGGAGGTCTGCGAGAGCACTTCGAGCGCCTTCGAGTAATGGTGCGACGCTTCGACCAACGCTCCACGCGCCGCCGACCGATCGCCCGCGCGTTTCCACGCTCCAACCGCGGCGACCGTTTCGTTCGCTTCGGTCAGATGGTAGGCGAGAGTTTCAGGCTCGGCCTCGGCACGCTGCGGAAATTTCTCACGGAAAGCATTGGCAACCGCGCGATGGAGCTCGCGGCGGCGCGACTTGAGCATCGAGTCGTAGGCGGTGTCGCACACCAGCACGTGCTTGAACAGATACGTCGCCTCGGGCGGAAATCCGCGCGGATAAATGATCTCCGCCTGCGCCAGTTTTTCGAGCCCGTCCCGCAATTCGGGCTCGGGGCGGCCCGCGACCTCCGCCAGCATCGCGTAGGAAAACTCGCGCCCCATCACGGATGCGATCTGCGCGATCTCCTTCGTCTCGCCGAGCCGGTCAAGTCGTGCCATCAGCGAGTCCGCAAGTGTTACCGGGATCTTTTGTTCCGACCGGCCCGAACCGTTGGCGTCGGCGACCACGCGCGCCAGTTCCTCGACGAACAGCGGCACGCCGCCGGTGCGCTCGACGACGAGAGCGAGCTTCCTGTCCGTGAGCGTGGCGGCGACGCGCTGCGCCAACTCGCGTGTTTGCCGCTGGCTCAGGCGCCCGAGCGTCAGACGGACATAATGTGAACGCGGACGCCACGGCGCGACGAACTCGGGCCGCGCCGTATAGACCATCATTAAAGGCACCGTCTCGCACTGCTCGATGAGGAGTTGATGCAGGTCGAGAGTCGACGGGTCCGCGTTGTGAATGTCTTCAAGAAGAGCGACCGTGGGGCGCCCACGCGCGATTGCGAATGTCCATTGCGCCAGGGTCGCGATAAGGCGCCTGCGTTTCTGCTCGGGCGGCGAGAGCAACGGCGGATATTGCTCCGGAACCGGCAGATCTAGCAGTTCGGCCAACAGCGGCACCGCCTCGGTGAGCTTGAGCCCGGCCCGGCTGAGCGCCTTTTCGAGATCCGCCAGGCGTTCGCCCGCTGAATCGCCGTCGCGCCACGCGAGCGCCTCCCTGAGAAAGCTCAGCGTCGGCGCAAACGGAGTGTTGACCTCGAACTGAGAACAGGAAGCTTCCATCCATGCGTGCGGCACGGAACCGAGGCGCTCGCGAAATTGCCGCATCAGGCGGGATTTGCCTATCCCGGCTTCTCCGTGGAGCATGACGACCTGACCCTCGCCCCGTTCGACCATCTTCCAGCGCTCGCCGAGCGCCCGAAGCTCCTGCTCGCGCCCGATGAACGGCGTCAGAGCCTTCGCGGCGTAAAGACGGTTGCTCACCCGGGCCGGCTCTCGCACGACATGGAGCTCGAGCGGCTGCGCGAGGCCCTTGAGCTTTTGAACCCCGAGTGACTCCATGACGAACAGCCCCGCGACAAGCTGCCCGGTCGCCGCCGTGATTGCGACGCCTTGCGCCGGCGCGGCGGCTTGTACCCGCGCTGCCACGTTCAGCGTTTCGCCGAGCGCGGTCATCTCGCGATGCCGCCCGTCGCCGACCTCCCCGACCACCACGGGCCCGGTATGTATTCCGACCCGGACCGCAAAGCGCTTGAGCTCGGGCAGATCGGAGTTGATACGCCCTACCGCGGTGAGAAGCTCGAGCCCCGCGCGAACGGCGCGCTCGGGATCGTCGCCATGCGCGCGCGGCCATCCGAAGTACGCAAGCACGCCGTCGCCCAGGTACTGCGCCAAGTAGCCATCGAACCGCGCGATAGCCCTGGAGACGGCCTCATGATAGGCGTGCAAGATTTCGTGGTATTCCTCGGGATCGATGCGCGCGGACAGTTCAGTCGAACCAACCAGGTCGGAAAACAAGACGGTAAGCTGGCGGCGT
>JAJYMR010000312.1 GCA_021786815.1 Deltaproteobacteria bacterium | reverse complement strand
GCAGATCGTCCTGGTTGTAAAAGCCCATCGTCTCGTCTTCGGTCGCGCTCTCCGTCGGATCGAGATTCGAATCGATCTGCTCGGTCGCGTCGTTCTCGAGCACGAAGCCGTTGTTCAGCGTCTCGAAGAAAGTGTCGCTTGGGTCGAACCAGTTGGCCTCGTGATGACTTCCGGACCAGTTGTGCTGGAGATCGGGTGCCGGGCAGTAGTCGTAGTTGTGGAAGGAGTAAACCGTGCTCCCGTCGTCATCCACGTTGGAATTGCTGCAGTTGAGCGCGCCGCCGCTGCCGACCGTACAGCTAAGGCCGTCAACGCAGGCGTGGTCGTTCGGCGCGCACGGACCCGAATGATACGGGCCATCGGGCGCGTATGGCAGCGCGCCGAAGTAATTATCGAAGGAGTGGTTCTCCTGCATGATGATAATGATGTGCTTGACGTTGTGCAGGTTGCCGTCAGCGTGTGCAGGAATGGCGAGCAGCGGAAGCACGCTCAGGACCGCGGCCGCCAAGAATGCGGTGCGACGCGACATATGACCCCTCCCGTTTCGCATCCGCCCTATTCCGCGCCCACATCGGATGCGAACAAAAGGTTCTGTACAGCGCAATTGGCGTTTTTGTCAATCCGCAGCACTTGAACACTCGATTACGTACCCGGATAGCCTGCGAAGCGCTAAAAGTTGCGTTGTCGCTGAGTCTTCGGGCGCAAAAAGGCCGCCGAGGGCTTGGAGCCACGGCGGCCATAAGTGTCAAATGAGCCGCGCCGACAGCGAATCGGAGCGCGCAATTACCGCATCGTACCGCCTCTACGCCTCCGGCCCGAGCATCTTTTCGGGCCGCACCATCCGGTCGAACTCCTCGCCCGAGAGATAACCGAGCGCAAGGCAAGCCTCGCGAAGCGTAGTGCCCTCGTGATGCGCCTTCTTGGCGACCTGCGCAGCCTTGTCGTAGCCGATATATGGGCTTAGCGCCGTCACCAGCATCAGCGAGCGCGTCACGTACTCGCCAAGCCGCTGCCGATTAGCCTGCATCCCTTCCACGCAATGCTTGCGGAACGAATCGCAGGCGTTCGCGAGCAGCAGGATCGAATGCGTCAGGTTGTGGATGATGAGCGGCTTGAAAACATTGAGTTCAAAATTGCCCTGGCTACCGGCAACGCTTATCGCGGTGTCGTTGCCTATAACCTGCACGCACACCATCGTCATCGCCTCGCTCTGCGTCGGATTCACCTTGCCCGGCATGATCGACGAACCGGGCTCGTTCTCGGGCAGCGACAATTCGCCGAGCCCGCATCGCGGCCCCGAGCCCATCCAGCGCACGTCGTTCGCGATCTTCATCAGCGAGCAGGCGAGCGTCTTGAGCGTGCCCGAGGCCATCACGAGCGCGTCATGCGCGGCGAGCGCGGCGAACTTGTTGTGCGCCGACGTGAACGGCAGTCCCGTCTCACGCGCGATATTGGCCGCGACCCGAGTCGCGAATTCGGGATGCGTGTTGAGCCCGGTGCCGACCGCGGTGCCGCCTATCGCAAGCTCGTAGATGTCGGGCAGCGTGGACTCGATGCGCCGGATGTCCTGATCGAGCTGCTCGACGTAGGCAGAGAACTCCTGCCCGAGCGTGAGCGGCACCGCGTCCATCAGATGTGTGCGTCCGATCTTAATCAGCTCGGCGAACTCCATCGATTTGTTGAGCAGCGCGTTGCGCAGCCGTCCGACCGCCGGTAGAAGTTGGTGGACCAGTTGCTCGGCCGCCGCGATATGCATCGCGGTCGGGAACGTGTCGTTGGACGACTGCGACATGTTGACGTGGTCGTTGGGATGGACGGGGTTCTTCGAGCCCATCTCGCCGCCCGCGAGCTGGATCGCGCGGTTGGAGATGACCTCGTTTGCGTTCATGTTGGTCTGGGTACCGCTGCCGGTCTGCCAGATGCGCAGCGGAAACTCGCTGTCGAGCTTGCCAGCGATTACTTCTTCAGCGGCTTGGAGAATCAGCCTGGCGCGCTCGGCGGAAAGCCTGCCCAGATCGCGATTGGCCTCGGCGGCGGCCTTCTTCAGGATGCCGAGCGCCCGGATCACCGGCCGCGGCATCGTGTCGTGCCCGATCGCGAAGTGGTGGAGCGAGCGCTGGGTTTGCGCGCCCCAGTAGTGGTCGGCGGGCACTTCGATAGCGCCCATGCTGTCGGTTTCGGTGCGAGTTGCCTTCGATGCTGCCATAATTTTTCCAAAGCTCCAGCGCGTGGCGATAAGCCGCGCGTCCGCTGATGAATGCGCCGGTGCGGACAATCGCTCATCCGCTTTAACCCCATTATACCGCACCCCTGCGCGCTGTTGAGTTGCGCGCGCCGGTGCATCTACGATGCTTGCGCTGCCGTCTCGCGCGCGGGACGGCAGGCGAGAGGCGGGCAAACGCGCGGATCGCACAAGGCCCTGCGGACTTTCCGGCGCCGCCCGCCCAATATAAATTAGGAAGCCACCGTTCGCAGCAGGAGAGGAAGGTAAGTCATGCCCTGGACGATAACCCGTCTGTGCCGCGACTGTATCGACACTGGATGCGTGAGCGTTTGCCCGGTCGATTGCATCTACGAGTACGTCGGTTCGGACAAGCAGAAGTTCCCGAACCAGCTCTACATAAATCCCGACGAATGTATCGATTGCGGCGCGTGTGAACCCGAATGCCCGTGGCAGGCGATCTTCGAGGAGCCGGCGGTGCCGGATGTCTTCAAGGACGACGTCACTCTGAACCACGCGATGCTCGACGCGAAGGACGATTTCAAGGTGAAGACCTTCGAGCAGAAGGAGCATCCCACGCCCGAGCAAATCGCCGAGAACAAGCGCAAATGGGGACTCGACCCCGACGCGTGATTTCGTCCCGCCCGTGAAAAGGTGGCGCCGGCTCGTCGTGCGCGTAACGCCGACCGGCCGGCGCCTTCTTTATGTTCTGGATTCCGTCCCGAGGCCAAATCCCGACGCGTGATTGGCGAAAAAGAACGAAAGACGCGAGCTCACGCGGGGTTCACTGTCCGACTCCCTGACGCAAACCTGCGCCGCCGGTACGGACCGCGATTCCTTGCGTGACTGCGCGGCGGATGTCGTCAGAACAGCTTCTTCTGGCCGTGTTTGAAGCCGCCCTGTTCGCCGGGCGCTCCTCCGCGTTCGCGATCCTGCTTGCCCCGGCGTCCCGACCGCTCGCGCGGCCGCATCTCGGTCGGCACTATCTCAACCGAACGCAGGAACCCCTCGCCGGACGAGCGCGTGCTGACCAGCGGATCTTCCTTGAGCGTGAGATGGATGATGCGCCGGTCGCGCGGCGGCATCGGTTCGAGCTTGACCGGCTCATGCTCACGCTTGGCCCGCTCGCCCATCGAGAGCGCCATCCGTTCCAGTTGCTGGCGCCGGCGTGCCCGATACGACTCGGTGTCCAGGATGACGGGCATCGCGTCCTTGACCCGCCGGGCGACCACACGGTTGACCAGGTACTCTAGTGAGTCGAGCGTCTGGCCATGGCGGCCGATCAGGATCCCGGAGCCGTCGCCCTTGATTTCGAACTCGATCGACTCGGGATCGGAGCCGACGCGCTCGATCTGCGCCTTTTCGCCCATCAACTCGAGAATCCGTTCGAGAATCGAGGTCGCTTCGCGCACCTGCTCATCGACATTGGCAGGCTGACGGGCGCCCTCGGCGGCGCCTTCCTCGGCAGTGGATTCGGCTGAAAGTTCGCTTGGCTCTTCGGCCGGCTCGGGCTTGCTGCGCCGTGGCGGTGCGGGCCTGGTTTCAGGTTGTGCGGGCTTTGCCTCCGGCTGCAAGGGCTTCCTTGACCGCTCGGGGGTGCGCGGAACCGGTGGCGCCGGAGGCGGTTCGGCGACGCCGCTTCGCGCTTCGGGCGGCGCCTTGCGCGTCACGCGAACTTTCGCGGCGCGCGCGCCGAGGCCGAGCACGCCCGAGCGCGGGGTTGTCAGCACCTCGATTACGACGTCGTCCTCGGCCGCGCCCAGCTTGTCCAGGGCTTCGCTTATCGCCTGTTCAACCGTGGATGCGGATATTTCGATAGAATCCGTGTTGCTCATGTTGCGGGAGCCATCTGCTTGAATTCCCGGTTCAGGAAAAGCTGCTGGATGATACCGAGAACGTTGGAAGCGAAGTAGTAAAGCGACAATCCAGCCGGAAAATTCACCAGAATTACCGTGAATGCGACCGGCATCAACATCATCATTTTCTGCTGATTCGGATCCGGCGACGTCGGCATCATCCACTGCTGAACGAAGGTGCTCACGCCCATCAGCAGAACCAGCACCGGAATGCCGTGGCAATGCATGAACGGAATTGTCGGCATCCAGGATACCGGGTAGCAGTCCGGTGCCGAGAGATCCCGTATCCAAAACATGAAAGGCGCGTGGCGCAATTCCACCGCATTGAGCAGCGCCTCGTAAAGCCCGATGAAGATCGGGAACTGGATCGCCATCGGGGCGCACCCTCCGAGCGGGTTTACGCCGTTGCGCTTGTACAGGTCCACCATCTCGCGCTGCATCCGCTCCGGCTCGTCCTTGAATTGTGCCCGGATCTTTTCCATCTGCGGGGCGAGCCGCTGCATTTTCATCGTCGAGCGCATCCCCTTGACCGACATCGGAAGCATCAGCAACCGGGCCGCCAGGGTGAGCAGGATTATGTCCCATCCCCAGTTCGGCGCGAAGTCATGGAAGAGCTTCAGGATCTTGAGGAACGGAAGCGACAGGAAACCGAACCAGCCGAAGTTGATCGCCTCGTGCAGCTTGGGATTTACCGCGTCCAGGACCTCGAGAGCCTTCGGCCCCATGAAAACGCGGGTCAACGCCGTGCTGGTTCCCGGGAAGAGCACCTGCGCGGTCGCGTCGTTGCCCGAAAGCCGGCTCGAGACCACGCCCTGGTTGGGGCTCTCGGGCAGGAACGTGGCAAGGAAATAGCGGTCGCCGAATCCCGCGTAGGTAATCTTGCCGGTCAGCGCCTGAAATCCCTTTTTCAGTGTGGCTTCGGGGTCGGCCACCACCTTGGAGCTGACGTCGGCCTGGATTTCCGGGATGTCGTAATAGCCGCCCGTGCGCTCGGTCATCGGCTGCGTCATCGAGAAGCCCACCGCCTTGACCGGCGCGGTTCCCGCATTCGCGCTGACCGTCATGTCGAACACGTAGCCCGAGCCGCTCAGCGCGAAGGTCTTGACGAGCTTGAGGCCGCCGCTTGTCTCGGCGCTGAACGTAAGCGTCGCGCGGTTCGAGCCCGTTAGCTCGATTTTGGCCGGTGCGTCGGTCGTGTAGTCGAGATTGCGGTCGGTCACCTCCTGACCGTTGGTCTCAACCACTGCGGCAAAAGGCAGAACGCCGCCAGCCGTCGGCCGTATCATCTCGTAAGGCGGGCTGTTCGCCGCCGCGGTCTGGCGATAACGCTCGAGTTGGAGGCTTTTGAGACGCGCGCCGCGGCTAGTAAAGACCGCTCTGAAGAGGTCGGTGTCGACTTCGATGAGGCGCTCAGGCGCGGCCGGCAACGCAGGCGCGAGCGCCATCGCGCCCGGCGCGGCCGCAACCCCTGGCGTGGGCTTTAATCCGGGCGTCGCGCTCGGCGAAGCTGCGCCGGCAACCCGGGCCTTCTGCTCCGGATGCGGCGGATAGAGGCGCTTCAGGACCAGTTCCTGGTACGCGAAGACCAGTCCCAGTGACAGTATGATTGCAATTAGAACTCTGCTGGTGTCCAAACCCTGCTTTCCTTGGAATCAGGAACCGTGTCCGGCCGGGAGGCGTTTCGGCACCGGATCGTAGCCATGCCCGCCCATCGGATGGCATCGGGCGAGCCGTCTTGCCGCCATCAGGCCGCCCCTCAATGCACCGTGCTGGCGGATCGCCTCGGTTGCATAGACCGAACAGCTTGGCTCGAAGCGGCACGCGCGCCCGAACATCGCGACCAGCAACGGCGTCAGGAACGTGCGGTAGGTCCAGAGCATCGCGAGCACGAACGCTCGCGGCATGCCCCCGACCAATCCCGTCACCCGATCGCGCAGACCGCCGGACATCCTGACTAACCCCTTATTAATTTTCTCATAATATTCTGCATTGCCGAACCAAGCTCGGCGAGTAGCTGCGCGGTAGCAAGCTCACCCGCACCAGGGCGCGCGATCACCAATATAGAAGTTCCTGCGGGAAGCGTGGGTCGCAGGGTTCGCCGGAACCATTCCCGCACCCGGCGCTTGAGGCGGTTTCGCACCACGGCGTTCCCGACGCGGCGGGAAGCGGTAATCCCCAGTCGCGAGCGTTGGTCTTGGTCGAGTCGGCCGGCGTATATCACGAAGTGGGCACTATGCGCCCGCACGCCGTTGCGCTGCAGGCGAGCGAACTCGGAACTGCGATGGAGCCGGTCAGCAGCGCAAAAACTCTGCGGCTTGCGGACAGGCGTTCTCAGCCGGGCTGCTTGGGCGGAATCGTGACGGTGAGGCGATGGCGTCCCTTGGCGCGCCGGCGCTTGAGAACGTTGCGCCCGCTCGTCGTCGCCATCCGTGCCATGAAGCCGTGGGTTCTTTTTCGCCGGCGGTTGTGAGGCTGGAAGGTCCTTTTCATCGGTCTTGACCAAGGTAAACGACTGCCTGGCCCGACGCCGGGCCATGGTCGAAATCAGAAATCCTATGCGACGCAGGCCTTTTCAAGTTTCGAACTAGCTATGGAACCATACGGCGCGCGCCGGGGCAAGCCTATACCTGCCAATCGACAGGGCTTGAAAATCGCGGGCGTTTGAACCCGACCACCCAAGGCCTGACGCGATTCAGCGCCGC
>JAJYMR010000098.1 GCA_021786815.1 Deltaproteobacteria bacterium | reverse complement strand
CCACAGACAGCGCGCCGAGCGCGACATCGCCGTTCCGTAAAGCTTGATCATCAGCTTCCTCCAGAATCTTCCGATGCGTGGAAGTTGTGTTCGATCTAGCGTGCTTCGACCGCGAGCACAAATCCGTCTCCCGGTTACGCGCCCGCGCCTATCACGATAAACGACCCGGTCGCCGTGGCGATAAGCCGGCCGGCATCGTCGCGAACCTTCGATTCGAGAAACACGATCTGACGGCCCCGCTTTACCACCTCGGTTTCGGCGCGAACCGTTCCCCCGCGCACCGACGACAGGTAGCTCATCTTTATCTCGACCGTCGCGCAGGTCTGATTCGGCGCAAGCGTCGAGGCGGTCGCCGCGCCCATGCTGTAGTCAACCATCGCGTAAACCGCGGGTCCGGCCAGAAAGCCGTAGGGATTGAGCACCTCGGGCGCGCTGTCGAGTTCGAACACTGCGCGGCCGTCTTCGGAGCTGACGCGGCGAATATGAAGAAAGTCGGTCAGCGGTCCCGCGCTCGCGCCCGGCCGCGACGCGCCGCTTTTTCTAAGCAGCGTGCGGATCCAACTCTCGGCGAGCCTAAGCCTCTCGCCGTCCAATCCGTCGAGCATCTCAACGAGCGCCGCCTTGGTTTCCGTTTCGGCCATGTTCTCTCCCCGTTTTGTGGTTATGGACGCGCACCGGCGCGGACCTTCGCGACCATCGAAATCTATAGAGCAACGAGAGGGAGCTGAACAGCGGACTCTGCGGCCCATCGCGGCGCACGTGTTACGCGGCGCGGCGACGCGTCGAAAGGAAGGCTTCACTCAGGCGGGCGCGACGCGGACCAGCCGGTTACTCGTTGCTCGCCGCCAAAACCTGCTCGTCGCGGTTGTCCGCAGTTTGGTGAGGCAGGCCCGTGGGGCTTTGCACGCGCAACGGAACCACGGCGCGATTGGTGGGGCGCGGTCCGCGGCCGGCGACGGCGGGGCGCGGCTTCTCGCTCGCCAGGACGAAGAACAGGAGATTGGCGATCACGATTTTGGTGAGCGCAAACACCGAGACGAGCGCCGCGATCAGTATCCAGGCCATCGACTCCTCGCCGAAGACGCTCTTCTCCGTGCCGATGACGAGTGCGCCCGTGGCGAGCACGATAATGACGCCCATCGCCATTGCCGACGGCAGCATCGAGTTGCGCCAGACAGCCTCTTCGCGGGCGGCGCCATCGTCTGCGCGCCGCTGGCGACGGATACGCTCGATGGAAATAAGCGTGGCCATATTACTCCGTACCTGGGATGAACTGCCGACTCGCTTGCGGACCGCCGGGCATCGCGCACTGTAGCGTGCGAAACCCGGTCAGCCAGGCGGCGGCGAGTCGTGCGCGTCAGTTATAGTCCACGCTGTGCAGCCGGAGTGCAAGCGCTCGAATGGTGCCTAAGCACGGCACCGAAAACACTCGCGGCCGGACGCTTCCCCAAGCGCCCGGCCGCGACCTCAGCAGTCCCCATCCTCCCTTACCGATGCTGCCCGCTCCTCCTCCCCTACTCTTCCAGAACCGGCGCAAACGCTCCGTATGGCGTCACGTTCTGACCCGGGACATTGTTGGCGACAACCTGGTTGATGAAATCGCAGGTGATGTTCCCGTTTCCGTCCACGCTCACCACCCAAAGCTCTGCAAAACCAAGCACCTGCACCGTCGAGTTGCCTTGAACGCCGTTGAAGTTGACTATCGGAACTTCGATCATGCGCGGATCGTTGAGTGTGTGATTCGTGTCGGTGCCGCTGGGATCGCTCGAAGTCCCGGAGTTGATCCGATCGTTTATTCCCTGCTGAGTGGGTCCGACCAGGTTACCTGTTTCGGTGTAAATCGAGTCGTTGATACTGATTGGGTTCTGGTAGCCGTTGATGATGTTGCTTTTGTAGTTGGAGCCTCCCGGATCGCAGCTTGTGCAATAGCCCATCGCGAGCGGCTCCCAGTTGCCGGGTCCGACGCTTCCCTGCGCCGGGGCAAGCTTCAGGGTAATCTGCTGGTACAGCGTGTAGGTTCCCACTTGAAGCCCGATCGGGACCAGCCCTGCGGCGGTCTGGGAAGCCTCGATCCCCGCCACGGCCCGCACGCTCACAAGCTGGCTGGACAGGCCGAGAACGCGGCCGAAGAAGTACGGCACCGTTCTCTGCACGTCCATCTCGATCTGCATGTTGGTGGACGAAACCTCGGTATTCGTTATCTCGCTCTGTTGAATCCCGTTTATCTCGGCGTACTGCTGCGCGGTGCTCAGAGCGGTACTCGGAGTGCTCGGCAGAAAGTTCGCGCCGGCGAGGACTGCGGCGTCAGCGGCCTTCTGCAATTCCTCCCAGTTCATGTAGAAGACGCCAACGTCGGTGCATAAGGCGATAGCGCCGAGCAGCGCGACGATTGCCAGCGTGAAGACAACCGCCGTCTGGCCTCTGGCCCTGGCCCTGCCCCCATGTCTCTTCATGTCCATCTCCTAGGTCTAAGCGTGGAACAGACCGGCGAAGATTCTTCCGACGGGAAGACTTCGCACGCGTGGGCCGCCGGGACGCTCTGCCAGACACATAGACAGGGCCGCCCGATGGTCCGGTCGCGCCACGCAATAGCAGGGGACGTGCCTGAAAAAATGCGCCTAAAGACGGCCTGGCGGGCGTAGGCGCAACGCTATGATGTTGCATCGGGCGCAACGACGTTGCGCCAATGTTACGCCAGCGAGCCTCGGGAGCCCCGGCAAACGGATGCGGCGGGACCGGGCGCTCAGCCGGCGGCGGCCGCCAGGTAATCCTGGTTCGGGATCATCCGCCAACCGCTCTCACCGTCGAGTTCGAGCACCTGCTGATGATACTTGCGAAGCGTCGAGCGATGCCCCACGCTCGCGAACGTAATCGGGCTTTCCTGCAGCCGGCGATAGAGCAGTTCCTCATTGTTTTCGTCGAGCGAGCTGGTCGCCTCGTCGAGAAACGCGTAGCGCGGCGAGCGCAGGAGCAGCCGCGCGAAGGCGAGCCTTTGCTGCTCGCCAAGCGACAGCACGCTTTGCCAATCCCTTTCGGCGTCGAGACCGCCGACGCGTTCCGGCAACCCTTCAAGATTGACCGCCTTGAGAACGCGGCGCAAATCTTCCTCGCTCGCGTCAACCGCCGGATAGCAAAGCTGGTCGCGCAGCGAGCCGAGCGTCATGTACGGACGCTGCGGCAGGAACATTACGTCCTCCAGCTCGGGCCGGATGATTCGCCCGCTGCCGGAACTCCAAAGCCCGGCTATCGCGCGCATCAGCGAGGTCTTGCCCGCGCCGCTCGAACCGCTGATGAGCAGGCTTTGCTCGGGCGGCAGATCAAAGGAAAGCTCGCGTATCAGCGTGCGGTCGTAATCCGGCGTCATCAGCGTCAGATCCTCGGCCGCGACTTCGGGCGCGGTCTCGATCTCGACCGTGGGAAGATTGGCGTGTTCGGGCTCTTCAGGCTCGCTGCATTCCTCCCAGAACAGCGCGAGACGGTTGACCACGGCGGTATAGTCGGCGATCTGCTGGAACTGGTTGACCACGATCGAGAGCGAACTCTGGAGCGTGCCGAAAGCGATGCTTGCCTGGCTCATCTCGCCGAACTGGATCTTGCCGGCGAAATAGGCCCCGGCGAGCAGCAGGTACGGCAGCACCATCGGCAGGTTGCTGTACGCGTTGGTGAAGAGCGCCAGATTGCGTTGCCAGAAAATCAGCAGGTTGAAGTTCCCGACCACCGAGGCGAAGCGGCGCATGAGCTGGCGCGTCTCGTGCTGCTCGCCGCCGTACATCGCGATCGATTCCGCGTTATCGCGCACGTGCACCAGACCGAACCGGAAATCCGCCTGATAACGCTCCTGGTCGAAGTTGATCCTGACGAGCCGGCGTCCGATCGCCACCGTCACCCATGTTCCCACGGCTACATACGCAAGCATCACCAGCGCAAGCTCGCGCGAGATGAACCACAGCACCGCAAAATAGGAGAGCGCGCTTATCAGCGAGTTCATCCCGTCGAGCACGAAACCCGCCGTGCGAAAGGTGAAGGAATTGATGTCGTCGGCGACTCGTTGGTCCGGATTGTCAACCTTGCCGTGGAGATTGATTCGATAGAAAGCGCGCCCGGAAAAGCTCTTGTCGAGGAAGCGCCTGGTGAGCCATTCGCGCCACGCGATGCCGAGCTTGCCCTGGAGATAAGGGTAATAGGCAAACACCGGCACCACCGCGACGACGTAGGCGAGAAACATGAACAGGTCGCGGTAGAAGGCGGCGGCATGCTTGCTGGACAGCGCCGTCATCAGGTTGCGCACGATGTACGTCGCCCACACGCCGAGCCCGATTGTGCCGCCGCCGAGCACGAGCAGCACGGCCAGTAGCGTCAGCGCCTTGCGCCGCTCGTCGGATACCCAGTACGGCTTGGTTAGAGCCCAGAGTCTACGCCAGAACTTGCGATCGAATTTGTCCATAGATGTAGGTTTCTCGGGACGGAAAGCAGGCGACATGCCACAAGGGCCCGGCGCCACGCGGCGAAGCCGCCCGGCGGCGGTGCCAGAGGCAAAAGACGAACGCGCGCCGGCCTCGCTTCGGAAGATCGTCCACTTGTAAACGAACCATCCGAGAAAGCAAACCCGGCGCGCGGATAGTCGCGCGGTTCCGCGCCGTTCGCCCCTGTGATTCGGGAAGATTTGCGGCTCACGTCAGGTGCCCGGAGGCGTGGCCGACGCAAAATGTCCGGCGCGCCACTAATCTTGGACGAATTTCGGGGACTTAAAATTCTGCCGGATGAGGAGAATTGCCCGTCCGGCCCGTATCAAGTCCCCGCCCGAGTTGCACCCGAGCAACGATTGGCGAGATCGAGGATGTCGTTGACGAGATCGAGCAGGACGGCGCCGTTGTTGCGCATCACCGCGAGGTAGCGGCGCTGCCGAGCCGACGGTCGAGCTTCGGCTGGCCGCATCCCTGCGGTCGAAGCGTGGCGCGTGGCGGATTTCGCGCGGATGCGACTGGGTGTCGGCAGCCGAAGGAGACGCGGAAATGCGGCGGTTTTCTGGCGCGCCCGAAGGGAGTCGAACCCCCAACCCTCGGATCCGAAGTCCGATGCTCTGTCCAGTTGAGCTACGGGCGCGCGCGCCTCAAAGTTGAACCATTTTCCGCATCCAAAGTCCATCGCGATTCCCCCTCGTGGCGGGCGATTGCTCTTACTTGAAGTACGCCAGCCAATCATTTTGTAGGCCATTTGACTAAAGTTCCGCGCTGTCCGATAATTATGACTGACTGGTCAGTTTATGAAGGTGACGACCCGACAGAGATCCCGGCCCAAGGCCGGCCCCGAACGCGCAGCGTCGCGACCTGAGCCCTCGGGCGACCCCTCGAACAACCACAACGGCAAGCGCCCGCGCATCCTTGCCGCCGCGCTTCGCCTCTTCGCCCGCCATCCCTACCAGGCGGTTACGATGGACCGCGTGTCCCACGAGGCCGGCGTCGCCAAGGGCACGCTCTATCTCTATTTCCCGTCCAAGGAAGCGCTTTACCTGGGGATTCTGACCGACGGCCTGGAGAGTATCACACTGCGCTACCAGTCGAGCGTCGAACCCGGCGCCGACGTTGCCGAACGGCTCAGGCGCGCGATCGACGTCAGTATCCAGTTCTACGGTGAGCGACGCGATTTCCTTCGCCTGCTCGCGACCGAGGAGCCGCGGATAGCCGCCGCGCGAAACCGCCTGCTCGAGGGATGGCGCGAGCGCGGCTACGCCTTCTTCTCCGCGCTAATCGACGAGGGCGTCAGGCAGGGAGTTTTTACGCCGACCGACTCGCGCATGGCTACGCTCGCGATGCTGGGCGGCATGAGATCGGTTCTTCTGTACTACGGCACGCAGCGGCCGGTGAGCGAGATTGGCCGCGACTTCGGCGACTTCGTGCTGCGAGGACTCAGCGCGAGCTCGGCCCTCGGCCGCGCGACGGAGGCGCGTCCGTGAGAAGTTTCATCCGAAGGGTGCTCACGCTCGCGGTGCTGGCCGGAATTCTCTTCGGAGTTTACCGCTTCGGCGGCAAATACCTGTGGCCGGCAAAGAACACGAGCAGGATCGACGTTGTCGGAATTATCGAAGCGCCCGAAGTTAATATCACCAGCCGTATCGAGGGCCGTATCTCATCGCTCGAACTTATCGAGGGCGATCGCGTCAAGCGCGGCCAGATCGTGTGCAGGATCGAAGACGCGGACCTGAAGAATCAGCTAAGAGCCGCCGAAGCCGACCTGATGAAGGCGCAGGCGGACCTTTTCGACGCGCGTCTTACGCTTAAACGCAACCTCAATCTCTACGCCCATCGCGTCATCTCGACCAAGGCGCGCGACGACGCGCAAACCAGCTTCGAGCAGGCGCTCGCCGCGGTCGCCAACGCCAAGGCAAACGTCGATTACTACCGCGACCGCCTGAAAGACACCGCCATTCGCTCGCCAATAAACGGCATCGTGGTGAGCAAGGCGCTTGAAGTCGGCGAATGGGTTACGCCCGGAACTCCGATTCTTACGGTTGACGACCTGTCGACCATCTGGGCTCGCGTCGACGTGCAGGAAACCGACCTGGGCTCAATCTATCTCGGCAAGCCCGCCGAAATAGCGCTTACCACCACGCCTCCGATCGTGACCACGGGCAGCGTGATGGCGATCGGTCAGGAGGGCCAGTTCGCCACCGAAACCGACGTGCGCCGTGGCCGTCAGGATATCCGAACCTTTTACGTCAAGGTTCGCGTCCTGCAGGACACCGGCGCCTTCAAACCCGGAATGACGGCCGAAGTTTCCTTCGAACGCCGAAATGCAACC
>JAJYMR010000226.1 GCA_021786815.1 Deltaproteobacteria bacterium | reverse complement strand
CGCTAGAAGCCCCTCGATTTCGTCGGTCTTGGTCTTGAGTTCGAGCGTCAGGTTGTCGCGCGCGGCGAAATATTCGACCAGATCGCGCGCAATCCCGGTCGCGGAATCGAAAGCGAGCGAATCGGCGAACTCGCCCGTTCCGATACGGAACTGGCGCTCCGGAGCGCCCGCCGAAAGCCGGTCGAGTTCGGCGAATGCGTCGGTATAGTTCGAATAGACCTGGAAGCCGGGATTGTCAGCGAGATACTCCTGCAGGAAACAGTAGCTGCAATCCATCGGGCAGTTCGAGGCAAGGGCGAGCACCAGGTATCCGCAGCAGGCGTAACGCGCCGACGCCGCAGGGCATCCCATCAGGAACGGCACGCGCCGGCGCATGATGACCATCCGGCGCTTTCCCGCACCGAACGGATCGGCGGCTTCGCGCTCGGGACGGGCAACGGCGCGACCGTCGGCAACGAAGCTTACCGCGACGCGCGGCACGAGCGCCTGGATGACGCGGTTTGCGAGCGCGCTTCCGCGGCTCTGCTCCTCGACGAAAATTTCGTCCAGCTCAAAGCGCATCGCCGCCACCCAGCATCTTCACCAGACGCGCGAGTGCGTCGCGTTTTTCCGTGAGCACGTTCGTCAGCCTGTGCAGTTCGTCCGGCGAGCGCACGCTCAACCGAATCACCAGTTCATCGGAATTGAGGTCTTTGGGCAACACGACGTTCATCCCGCTCGGAAGCTGAAGCTCGGCGATTTCCTGCCCGAGGCGCCGGATCGTGGCGCCCAGTTGGGGAAAGCGTATCGCCCTGAGTTCGGTGAGGAAAGCGCTCGCACGCGCGGGAGCGGGCCCGTCGGCTTCGATGAGGTAGCGAAGGTTCTCGCGCGCGAGGACTAAATCGATGCCGGCGTCTTCGCGCACCGCGATCTCCTCGAGCAGGCCAAGCGCGACGGCAAGCTGTCCCGTGCGGAGCCTCAACCTGCGCGCCGCCTCGAGCAGAGCCACGCGCGACGCCTGCTTCATCGCGAGCCATCGTTTCAGGTACGGGTCCTGGAGCTGCCGCGCGCCCGCCAGCGCGCGGATCGCCTCTTCGGCCTCATGGGTTGTCATTGGCGCACGTCCCCTCCCCGGCTTCTCGGCCGGAGCGCGAGCGAACGCGCCTTCTGATCGATTCGACGGCCCCAGCGAGCGAGGCGCCGGCCCCTTCGACCCATTCGCGTTCGGCGCGCTCGGCAAGATACTCATGAAATTCGGATTCTTCAATCCTGGCCCTGCGCTTGAGGCCCTTGGCGTAGATGCGGCACTTCTCGGCCAGGACCGAGGCCGCGGCGGCGCGTCTTTGCGCGTCGAGCGGGGCGGCCAGCAGGAGCTTTGCGAGCGCGAGAATCCTGAACCGGTCGAGCGCGGGAACCGTGGCCGAGAGCTGACCGGGATGGCCCGCGCGGCGAATCGTGAGGGGTTCGTCGAGAAGGCCGGCCTGATGGCGAACGAGGATTCGAAGCCACAGGTCGTAGTCCTCGGCCGCGCCCATGTCCTCGTCGAATCCGCCGATTTCGGCGAACAGCTTCACCGGCAGCATCGCCGCCGAAGGACTGACGAGGCAGGTGCGCAGCGATTCGACAAAGATGTCGCCGGCGCGCTTGAGATGGCGGCGCGCGGGATTCACCCGCCTGCCGTCGCGAAGCCATAGTTCGCCGGTCTGCGAGAGGGGAAACTCGGGATGGGCGCGCGCGTAGGCCAGATGGCGTTCGAGCTTCCGGGGCGTCCAGAGATCGTCCGAGTCGAGGAACGCGACCATCGGTGCGCGCGCCAGCGCAACTCCGCGATTGCGCGCGGCCGCCGGTCCGCGATGCGCGATGCGCTCGATTCGGACAAGGCCTTCGCGGTCCGTGTTGCGCTCGCGCGCTATCTCCGAAAGATGCTCGAAGGTGCCGTCTTCGGAGCCGTCGTCAACGATCACGAGTTCGAAGTCGTGCCAGGTCTGCGCGAGCACCGAATCGACCGCCTGCGCGACCATCGCTCGGCGATTCCGGGCCGGGATTACGACGGTTACGCCCGGCGCGGTCATCGCTTTTCGGCATCGTTCGCTCATCGGCGGACGAATCGTTGTTCTTCGGTTTGCGTTCGCCCGAGCGCAAGGATGCGTCGGCGAAGCTCGTCGAGGCCTTCGCCGCTCAGCGTCGAGCATAGAATAGGCTCGGCATCGAGCGCTGAGAACCGAGCGAGGGCCCGCGCCCGTTCGGAACTTTTCAGCTTGTCTGACTTGGTTGCGGCGACAATGAGCACAAGTCCCCGCTCACGCGCCATCGCGGCCAGTTCAAGTTCCTCGGCCTCGGGGCCGCGGCGCGAATCGACCAGCAGGACAAGGCCGGACAGATTGGCGCGCCGGGCGAGAAAATCCTGCATCGCGGCCGAAATCCGATGCGCCTGCGCGCGGGACATTTTCGCATAGCCGTAACCCGGAAGGTCGTCTATCGCCAGCGAGTCGCCCACGGCGAAGAAATTGAAGCTGCGGGTGCGTCCCGGCGTTTTGCTGACGCGGGCAAGTCCGTGGACACCCGCAAGCGCGTTCAGCAGCGAGCTTTTGCCGACGTTGGAACGTCCGACGAGCGCGACTTCCACCCGGTCCCATCGGGGACATTCGCGAAGCGACGGAGCGGAGGTCACGAATTCGGCCCGAATCTTCATAATTCCGCGCCCGCGCAATGTTAGCACGCCGGGACGCGCTGTTCGCCGCGCTATCACGACGCTTTGCGCGCCGGCAAGCCTACGGTTCGCCCTCATCGGAGGATTCGGCGCTTCGGATATGGAGCTTGTGCCGCAGATCTTTGAGTTGCGCCAGAAAAACGTTGCGGATCACGTCCTTGATCAGGCCGTCGGGCACCGGCATCGCCTCGCGGATGGTGGTGACCTCGTGGAACCGGATGAGGGTCGAGGAACCTTCGGGTTCGAGCTGATATTCGGCCTGAGTCATGAAATCGCCGGAGCCCAGCGTGCGATAGGTTATCCGGTGCTCCGAAGGGAAGTACTGGAAGGCGAGCCGGGTAACGATGGTCTGGCCGGCCGGTCCCGCAAGCTCCATCTCGACCGTCTTCTGGTTGCCGGAGTCGGAAAGAACGCGCAGGCCTTTCACGCCGCCGGGATGGTCGCCGTGCCCGACATCGCGGATTGCGTCAAAGACCGACTGCTCCGGGGCGGCGATTCGCGCCGTGAAACGCGCCTTCCAGGCGTCGCCGTCGTGCTCGATGCGCTGCGAAAGCAGCCCCATCCGGCGCGCGTGATATCGCTGATGGGCGTAATAGCCAATGCCGAGGACGACGGCCAGGATCAGCACCGCACTTACGATTTTGTACGTTCGGCTCATGGGCATTCCCCTGGATCGGGCGGATGCGACCCTTGCTCACCGGCCAAATATTCCGACCAAGTCAGCGCTTGCGCTTACATGACTCTGCATCGCCTGCATAAGTCTCCCGGCGGTTGCATCAGGTCCGAGCGGCAGCGTTTCGTCGAGCGCGAAAAGGCGAAAGTGATAATGATGCGCCGGGCCTGGGGGCGGGCACGGGCCGCCGTAGCCGACCCGTCCAAAGCTGTTCACCCCCTGTGTGCCGCCAGATGGCAGCTCGGAGCGGTTCGGCACCCCTTCCTCGAGGCCGGAAGAGTTCGCCGGAATGTTGAAAGCGACCCAGTGAATGAAAATACCGCCCGGGGCGTCAGGATCTTCCACGACGATAGCGAGGGTCTTGGTTCCGTCGGGAACCCCTGACCACGCCAGAGGGGGCGACTTGTCGGAGCCACGGCAGGTAAAGACCGAGGGAATCCGTCCCCCGTCGCGTATCGCCGGGCTGCTTATGGTCAGCGATGCGGCGGACAGGGAGGATGCCGAAAGAAGCGTGGCCATAAGAATCAATAATCGTCCCGAACGAAGTTTACTTAAGGACCGATTCATAGAGGTTCTGCTCCTCGCGAGATCTCAAAATGCCATAGCCGCAGACATAAATGGTAGAACCTGACTTTTGGACTGGAATTCGCCTGATAAGCCGCAGCCAGGCACGAAGAACGCTGTTCAAACAGGTTATTAGCGCTACTTGACCTAGCGCGGCGGTTTTGCGATTTAATAAAGCAGATACGACAGAGCTAAGACCGTTGCACCCCCGACGCTGTGCAGAAGCAAAAGAAAACTTCGACTCCTGCGCGCAAGCGACGAACGGAACCGGCTCTCGCTGGAGTGACCATGGCTACAACTGAGTCAAAATACACTTTGCCGCGCGTAATGACCGTTAAGGAGCTTTCCGAATACCTTCGGGTGCATCCATCGACGATTTACAAGCTCCTACGGCGCGGCGAGCTCCCCGGATTCCGGATTGGAACCGACTGGCGGTTCAACGCCGAGGTTATCGACCGATGGTGCCTCGAGCGTAACATGAAGATGCCGGAAGCCAGTCCATCCAACCGCAACTAAGCTCTAACCTAGGTAATCCTCAAGGCACGAGCCCTCACTTCGCCGCAGTTGGCGCCTGCCGACAAGCGGAGGGAGCTGGGTCGAGGGTTCGTGTGCCCGCCGTCGAAAGAAAAAAAGATCCTGTCCTTGACGTCATAGCCCCGGCTGCCTCAGCATACCGATCGTTCAGAAGATGATCGAAACGGCTGAAAAACGGCGGGCGGGCCGAGTGTCGCCTCAGGCTGCGCGCCGGCGAGCTTCGCTCGACCAGGTTCTTATCAACGCCGCGATGGATTTGTTCGCGTCCTACGGATACCGAGGGACGTCGTTGTCGCGTATTGCGAAGGCGGCCGGCGTCACCAAGGGAGCGTTGTACTGGCACTTCACCGACAAGGAGGACTTCTTCCTGGCGGTGGTGGATAAGGTGCTGGGCGAATGGGACAAGCCGGCCGAAGCAAGAACGCCGGCGAGCAATGCTAGCGAGTTTCGCCGCGAATTCCTGTGGGTCTTCGAGAACATGGCGCGGCTCAACGAGCGCAACCCATGGGTGAGCCGCCTGCTGCTGATCATCACGCTCGAATCGCACAAGATAAGTCCGCGGGTGCTGCGTGCGATTCGCAAGGCAAATCTGCGCCATCTCGACGCGTTCACCGAGATGGTCGAGCGCGGCAAGAAGCTGGGAGCGTTCGCTCCGGAGCTGGATGCCGAGTGGGCGGCGACGCAGATTTTCTCCAGCTACCTGGGCCTTGCAAACCTCTGGTATCTGCACGGCCCGCGCTTTGACCTCGGCCGCTCACTCACGCGCGTCGCGCACGAATTCCTTCGGCAGTGGAGCGTGGGAGGAGAAGCGCCGGCCTGAGCCGGTTTCGACCGAACTCGCCGTGCGGCCAATTGCGGCGTAAAGCCGGTTGCGAGCCGGCTGCCGCGAGACACAAGCGGCGCGACATCGATGCCGCGCCGCTTGGCTTTTCGTGTCGAGTTTCGCTTTATCTGCGTGAGCCGGGAGCGGGGCGCGGCTCGACGATTCGCGGACCGCTCGGACGCACTTCCATCGAGCATCCGAACAACGAATCATCGCTCACCAGCCGTACGACCGCGTCGGCTATCTGCTCGGGCTGAAGGATATTGGACGGCGCCCACGATTTGTGGCCTGCCTTAACCGCGGCTTCGACGCCCTTTCGCACCATCGGCGTATCTACTATCCCGGGACACACGCAGTTCACCCGGATACCGCGCTCGGAGGCCCACGGCGCAAGCGAATGGGTGAAGTTGACGACGCCGGCCTTGGCCGCGCCGTAAATCGGGTCGAGGCTGTGCGGATACAGTCCCGCCATCGAGGCCGTGTTGACGATCGCTCCGCCGCCACCAATCTCCATGATCGGCGCGGCGAGCCACGTGCCCATTATCACGGCGGTGAGATCGATTTCGATGACGCGCCGCCATTGCGCGAGCGGAGCCTTCGGGAAACCGGGTATGCCGGTCGCGACGCCCGCATTGTTGTGAAGGATGTCGAGCCGGCCGAACTTTCCGGTCGCCGTCTCAAGCATCCGGCGCGTGTCGCTTTCGCTGGTGACCTCGGTTTTGACGAAGATCGCCTTCGCGCCCGCCGATTCGATTCGCCTGACGGTCTCCGCGCCGCCCGCTTCGTCCACGTCCGCGACGACGATCGACGCACCCTCGCGGGCAAGCCGTTCGGCCGTGGCGCGGCCGATTCCGGAACCGGCGCCGGTGATCACGGCAACCTTCCCCTTGATTTCCATCACTGTTCCTCCAGTCTGCGAAGCTACCCGATCCGCCCGAGGAACACGCCCAGCGCGAGCCCGAACAGAACGTAGCCGGTAAGAAAGACGTAGGTGTAGTCGCGCTCTCTGATGAAGAGCACGAAACAGAACGCGACGCGCCCGAGCGGAACCAGCGTCAGCACGAACAGGCCGACGGTCAGCACGGCATGCGGGTTGCCGGCAAGCGCGCCGTGCGCGATCTGCGCAAACGGCTCCTTCTGATGGATACGGCCGGCCTGCACCGCGCGGTAATGTTCGACGTAATATCCGGACGCCGTCGTTGCCATCAGTACCAGGCCGAACACGAGGATTACGGCCGCGGCCGTCAGGATGGTCCGAAGCAGGACGGGAGTCCAGACCCGAAGTATCCGATCCTCTTCGCTGCTGACTTGCGCGGCCGCCGCCGCGGTATGAGGTTCAGAAGTTGGCATCTTACAACCCCGAGAGTGCGCGCCATCCCATTTCGACGGCGATCAAAAGCAGAATCACGATAAAAACGCGCCGGAGCAGAGTCACATTGGCGTGCGGCAGGACCCTGCTGCCCGCAAGCGCTCCGACCGTCACCCCCAGGGCGACAGGCGCCGCGACCGTGGTCGGAATCGCTCC
>JAJYMR010000009.1 GCA_021786815.1 Deltaproteobacteria bacterium | reverse complement strand
GGGGCGCTGATGCTACGGCCGCGGCACGGTCTGCTCGGGCGGTATTACGTCGGATGCGCCAAGCGGAGAGAGCGTCCGCGTCTTGAGCGGGTCGATCCGGAGATAGATTTTGAAAACGTCGCCGAGCTGGGCGCGATGCCGTTTCCGTCGTGCGTGGTGTGGACCGGAAGCCTGCTTGCGCCGCGCGCCGGCGTTTACCATTTCATTATCGACGCGGACGATTCGGGATGGCTCCGAATCGACGGCAAGCCGGTCATCGCCGACCCCGGCTTCGTCACCCGCCGGGTTGCATCCGCCGTTCTCTATCTGGACGCCGGACCGCATCGGATCGAAGTCGGCGAGCGAAACGTCGCGGGCGACGCCGCGATCCGTCTTTACTGGTGGACGCCAGACGACAGGCGCGAACTGGTGCCGTCGCGCGTGCTCTTCCCCGGCGTGCGCGGCCCGGCGGCAAGCGGCTAGCGCTGCTCGACGAGCAATCCGGCCCGCGTCGCTTCCTTGCGCTCGCTCTTGTCCATCGCCTCGGCCGCTTTTGAGAGCGGAAAAAGCGCGTCGCAGAGTTCCGTGTACGGATAACGGTCGATATTGATGGCGAGGAAATCGAGCGACTTCTTCAGATAGTGCGGCGGATAGGTCGCGACCCCGATCACTTCCAGCGACTTGAACGTGATGAGTGACGGCGGCACCTGAACCTGAAGCGCGTTCGAGATGTTGCCGACCTCGACCACGCGTCCGCCCGCCCTGACGGTTTTGAGCGACTCAAGGAACGCGTCGGGCACGCCCGCGACTTCCAGCACCACGTCCGGTGCGCCGTTGCAAAGCTTCCTTATCCGGTCGTGGCGGGCGTCGAAGTCCGGATACTCGCGCATGTCAATCGTTTCGTCGGCGCCGAACCGCTTCGCCTGATTAAGACGGCTTGCGATTGCATCCACCGCGACGACGCGCGCTCCGCGCGCCTTCGCGATTGCCATCGCGTGCAATCCAAGCCCGCCAGCGCCGAGCACGAGCAGCGTCTCGCCGTAGGCAAGCCGTCCGCGGTCGAGGCTCCAGAACACCTGCGACATCGCGCAGTTCGCCGACGACGCGACCACGTCGGGCACGTTCTCGGGAATCCGGTAGAAATGCTGATCGGGGCGGATAAAGTAGTGGGTGGCGAAGGTTGCGGTGAAGTGGGGCGGTTCGTCGGGATGGCGCGAACCGAACGTCTTATTGATGCAGGCCGCATGGTTTCCGACCACGCAGTTCGCGCATCGGTTGCACACCGTGTAGTAAACCGGCGCGATCCGGTCGCCTTCCTTGACCGGGGACCCGGCCCAATCGGTGCTTACGCCTCGACCGAGCGCGACAATCCGGCCGCTCATCTCGTGGCCCGGCATGATTCCGCGCCGGCCATACTCGCCGCGCCACATATGGACTTCGGAACCGCAGACGTTGGTCTGGGTTACGGCGGCGATCGCTCCGCCGTCAGGCGGAGGCGGCACGTCGTATTCGTGAAACTCGATTTTGTGCGCACCCGGAATGAAAGCGACCTGACCCTTCATCGCAAAGTCCCTCCTCGCTGGCGCGTGCGAGCCCCGGCCTTGCGCCCAATCGCTCGAACAAGGTGGGTTTCGTCCCGGCGGATGGAAAAGTCAAGCCGCGGCACGCCTGAGCGCTCTTCCGCAAGAGGCTCGTTTCATATGCGTGAGACCCGACAAGGCGCGTTTTTGCGCCTGAAACGGCGCAAATTCGGAAAATTACTGGAACGGCGCTGAGGCTGTGTGACATAATAATCGATGCATGGACGCGAGCACGGCACACATTTTGGCTGTAGCTCGCTGTCCCCTCTATGAATCCTGAACTGCTTTTCGTTGTCTCCATTTTCGCCGGCTTTGTTGGCGCGATGTCGGGCATGGGTGGGGGCGTGGTGTTGATTCCCGCGCTTACCTTTTTCGGCCTGCCAATCAAAGAAGTCATTGCGGTCAGTATCGTCTCCGTTGTTGCGACGTCGAGCGGTTCAGCGGCGGCTTACGTCCGGGATCACATCACCAATCTCAAGGTCGGAATGTTCCTTGAGATGTTCACGATGGTGGGCGCTATCGCAGGGGCCAAACTCGGCCTTGCCGCAGGCCAGCAATTCCTTTACATCGCATTCGGGTTGGTTTTGTTCGCCTGTTGGGCCGCTCTGTGGGTTCAACCCGATATGGAATACGTTGCGGCCGCTCATCAGGACCGGTTCACGCACTGGCTCGAGCTCGAAGGCAGCTATTACGACCAGGCCGCCGATTGCACAATCGATTACCGCGCGCGGCGCGCTCATTGGGGCGCGGCGTTGATGTTTTGGGTGGGCGTGATCGCCGGGATGCTTGGGATCGGCGCCGGCGCGCTCAAGGTGCTGATTCACGACCTGGTGATGGGCCTGCCGCCGAAAGTCTCGACGACCACCAGCAATCTTATTATCGGCGTCACGGCGCTGGCCGGCGCCAGCGTTTACCTGGCGGCAGGGCTTATCAAGCCGGCGCTGGTCGCTCCGACGGTGGTCGGGATTGTTCTGGGCGCGCTGATTGGAACGCGCACGCTGGTCCGTATGCATAACCGCACGGTGCGCAAATTCTTTCTCGCAGTTCTGGGACTGCTTGCGACCGAGATGATTTACCGTGGGCTTATAGGATGATACCCGAAGAAAAGCTCGACGAGGTCCCTCAGGAAGCCGCTGCCGGCTTCGATATGAATCTCCTGGTTGGGTACGTGCTGGCCGGTGGAGTCGCCAGCAGCGTCGTTCTGCTGACGCTGGGCATGGCATGGCATCGGCTGCGCACCGGTCACCTGGTGGACAACTACGGGCTCGGCAACACCAACGTTCTGCAGTTCGTGCTCCAGGGCACGCGCGACGTATTGCGCGGTGACATCCGGCCCCGGATGCTCATGAGCTTTGGAATCGCGATCCTCCTGATGACGCCTTTCGCCCGCGTCCTGGCCTCCACGGTGTATTTCGCGTTCGAGGAACGCAACCTCAAATACACGCTATTTACCGCTTTCGTTCTGCTGACGCTGACTTACAGCCTTCTGCTCCGGTAATCCCCGGCTTGCCATGGCCTGTGGCGTCGGCGCTCGTCGAACTGCCAGCTTTCACACGTAGGCCCGGTCGCTCGCTACTGCGCTTGCGGACTCGGGCTGGGTGTCATCAGGGTTGAGCGGCCGGGAAGCAACGGGGGCAGCGGGTTTTGCGGTGTCGAGGCGGTCGAAGGCGGGTTTGTTACCGATGGAGGCGGTTCGAGTTCCGGACGATGCTCGTGCGCGGCCGCGACCTGTATCTCCTTGAGAAGCGCCGCTTCGCGGGTGCCGCGCGACACGCATTGGAAGTCCTGCGGTCTGTGGAACGGGACCAGAAGCGGGGTGTTGAACGCCGCGCTTACGCTTACCGAGGTTTCCTCGGGCCCCGCAGGCATCACGATGAAATTGTAAACCGCACTCCCTCCGGGAGACGGCTTAGGGTTGTATTTGCCTCCGATACCGCGGATCTGCCCGCAATCGGCGTCCTTCAGCGTGAAGGAACGTCCTTCGGCCTCGATGATGCCGTGGTCCGGATCCTCAGCCTGTATCTGGTAGCCGTTTTTTGCGATGACCTTGTGGACTGCGTCCCAGGTCAGATCGTACGGCACCTTGACCACCATGCTATGGCGCACGGACGGCTGCGGCTTTGGAGCCACAGGAGTGCCCTGCGTCGTTGGAGGGTAAAAGCAGCCCGCAATTCCGGCCATCGAGACGGCAATCGCGATAACCAAGCCCCGAGTTGTTGCTCCCATCGGTCCGGCGAAAGATGATAGCACAACTTTTTTGGATTAAATGGCTGATCGGCCAGGCCGGGGTGGTTTCCCGTCGACGGCTTCTATGTTTTAATCCGGTCGGATACGGGGGTGTGTCCTTCGGGCCAACCCGCGGAGGACTCTGCCATGTCGGGTCATTCTAAGTGGCATTCGATAAAGCATAAGAAGGCTGCCCGCGACGCAAAGCGCGGCAAACTCTTCACCAAGCTGATCAAGGAAATCACGGTTGCCGCGCGTATCGGCGGCGGCGACCTGAACTCCAACCCGCGCCTTCGTACGGCGGTCAATGCCGCGCGCGCGCAATCGATGCCCGGCGACAATATCGACCGGGCGATAAAGAAGGGCACCGGTGAACTCGGCGGCGTGCAGCTCGAGGAAATCACCTACGAGGGTTACGGTCCGGGCGGAGTGGCGATGATGGTCGACGCGCTGACCGACAACCGCAACCGCCTCGTATCCGAAATTCGATTCATGTTTTCCAAGCACGGCGGCAGCCTCGGCGAGGCGGGATGCGTCGCGTGGATGTTCAAGAAGCGCGGCGTCGTAACCGTCGATCGAGACGCGGCCGACGAGGACAAGCTGATAGAGATCGCGCTTGATGCCGGTGCCGACGACGTTTCGGGCGACGCCGACAGCTACAGCGTGATGACCTCGCCGGAGGCGTTCGCGGCGGTGCGCGACGCGGTCGAAAAGGCCGGCATTCCGATCGCGAATGCGGAAGTCACGATGGTGCCGGACAATACGGTGCCCATCAGCGGACATCAGGCCGAGCAGGTGCTCAAGCTGATGGAGGCGCTCGAGGACAACGACGACGTCCAGAACGTCGCCGCCAACTTCGATATCAGCGAAGAGGAAATGGCACAGCTTTCCGCCGCTTCGTAGCGACCCCTGGACGCGCGCGCGGCGAGGTTGCGTTGAGGTGGGGCATGCGGGTACTCGGGGTTGACCCGGGAAGCGCGGTTACGGGTTACGGAATAGTCGAAGCGGAGCGGGGCTCGTTCCATCTGGTGGTTGCGGGCACGATCCGCGCAAGCACGCTCGAGCGCGGGCCGCTTCGCCTCAGGAAAATCCACGAACAACTGCTTGCCCTGGTCGACGCTTATTCGCCGGTCGTGATGAGTTTGGAGCGCAGCTTCGTCGCCTCCAACGTGCAGAGCGCCTTTCGCCTGGGCGAGGCACGAGCGGTTGCGATGCTGGTTGCGGCGGAGCGCGGGCTTGAGTTTTTCGAGTACGCGCCCAACGAGGCAAAACTTGCCGTTGCGGCCTACGGGCACGCCGACAAGGCCCAGGTGCAATTCATGATCAGGAAAACGCTGGGCCTCGACGACGAGATCGCGATCGCCCACGACGCGACCGACGCACTCGCGCTCGCGCTATGCCATCTGAGCCGCGACCGTATCGGCCGGCTCGAACGAATCGCGGCGTCAATCCGCACGCCACGCCGGAGCCGGCCATGATCGCGTCTCTCTCCGGAACGCTCAGGGTTCGCGAGCCTGGACGCATCGTGGTCGAGACGGGCGGAGTCGGCTACGAGGTTTTCGTCCCGCTCTCGACCTATTACAAGCTGCCTGCGGCCGGAAACCGGATTTTTCTCGAGGTGCGGCAAATCGTCCGCGAGGACGCGCTGATGCTTTACGGATTTTCCGACGCCACCGAGAAGCGTGCCTTCGATCTCCTGACGCAGGTGCAGCACGTCGGACCCAAACATGCGCTTTCGATTCTTTCCGTGCTCTCGCCCGAGGAGCTGGCCGGTGCGATCTCGCGCGAGGACATCCACAAGCTCGACGCGGTGCCCGGAGTCGGACCCAAGGTGGCGGAGCGAGTCATCCGCGAGCTTCGCGACAAGATAGGCGACCTCAGGGTTGCGGCGCCGTCGGGCACGCCCGAGGTCGCCGGCGCCACGCGTAACGGCGCAACGCCCACGCTCGTGGACGACGCCGTCTCGGCCCTGATAAACCTCGCCTACAAGCCGGTCGAGGCGCGCCGGGCGGTGGATGCGGTCGTGGCGGAAGAGCCTGGCGCGGATCTCGAGACGGTCATAAGAAAGTCGCTGGCGGTGCTGCTTGGTGAAAAGTAAGGCCGGCAAGGAAGAAGCGGTTGTCGAGGGCGGCGCGGAAAGAATCGCCGCACCGGACGCGGTCGAAGAGGAGGTTGCGCTCGATTTTTCGCTCAGGCCGCGCTCGCTTGGCGAATTCGTCGGCCAGGAGCGGCTCAAGCGCGTGCTCGGGATGTCGATCGAGGCGGCGCGCAGACGCGCTGAGGTGCTCGACCACGTGCTGTTCGCCGGACCGCCGGGCCTCGGCAAGACCTCACTCGCGCACATAATCGCGCGCGAACTCGGCGTGAATGTCCGCGTAACGTCCGGCCCCGCTATCGAGCGCGCAGGCGACCTGGCCGCGATCGTCGCCGACCTCGAAAAGGGGGACGTGCTCTTCATCGATGAAATCCATCGGCTTGCCCGCGTGGTCGAGGAGATCCTGTATCCAGCGATGGAGGACTTCGAGCTCAATATCGTGGTGGGCAAGGGACCGAGCGCGCGCACGATGAAGCTCGCGGTGAAGCCGTTCACGCTGGTTGGCGCAACCACGCGCTCGGGCCTGCTCAGCTCGCCGCTTCGCGACCGTTTCGGACAGCACTTCCATCTGGAGTTCTACACGCACGACGAACTCGGTGAGATCGTGCGTCGCTCGGCGCATCTGCTGGGCGTCGAGGTGCATGACGAGGGTGCACGCGAGATAGCGTCGCGCGCGCGGGGAACGCCTCGCATCGCGAATCGGCTGCTGCGCCGGGTGCGCGATTTTGCCCAGGTCAACGACGCGCGGATGGTGACGCGCGAAGTGGCGCTCGGCGCGCTCGAACTGCTCGAGATCGACCATTGCGGGTTCGACAAGATGGACCGGGCGATCCTCGCGACGATAATCGACAAGTTCGACGGCGGCCCGGTCGGGCTCGACAGCCTGGCTGCCTCGGTGGGCGAGGAGTCCGACACGATCGAGGAGGTTTACGAGCCGTTCCTGCTGCAGGAAGGCTTTATCGCGCGCACCTCGC
>JAJYMR010000255.1 GCA_021786815.1 Deltaproteobacteria bacterium | reverse complement strand
TAAGCTGGTTGGAGCCCGGGCGAAAATCGCGCAGCGGAATATAAATCCGGTAGTCCCGCAGCACCGCTCCGTTCTGGTTGTCGAGGCGAATCGCCTGATTGAACTCGCCGTTGAGATAGATGCTGGTGGCCGAATCGGCTCTCAGGTTGGCGCCGTAAGCGAAATTGAGCAGCAGTTCGACGTTGGCCGATTCCGGCTCGTAAAGATCCGGTTCCAAAGTGAAGTTCAGTTTGAACCGGACCGGAACGCTGCCCCGCACGGTCTTGGTTGCGAAACCGAGGTCGGAGAAGCGATAGGTTTCCGCGGGCCGCATCAGGTTGTTCGGATAGAAATAGGCGTCGGGCCTGAGAAAGAGTCGATCAATTAAGGCGGTTGGCGCATTGGAGATCGCGGAATCCATTACTGCCAGAGCCGCGGCAGCCCGGGTAGTCTGACCGGGCGTCTTTCCAGAAACCAGCAGAAGAAAGTGCGTCGGATCGGAACTTAGCGGGTAAATGCCGAGAAAGGCGTTGCTAATCTCTCTCTGAATCGCGGCCGGCAGAAACGGCGCCAGCTCCGCACGCGTCCCGAACAGCACCGTATCGCGCCCTACCAGGCCACTTTCGTCCAGCTCGGGCGCCGACGCGTTTGGCGCGGGATTCGCGGCGCGTTTGGCGGCGGTGGCCCGGATGGCGGAAGAAACATAATGAAGGCGAAGGCCAACCGCCTCGGCCAGAATCGCGCCCCAGCGCAGTTCCTGATCGTCCATGTGCGCGCTCGGCGCAAGGAAAAGGAACTGACGGGTATCCCCGATGCCGGGACCAAGAAGCTCCGAGAGATCGGCGAGCGTTGGATGAAGCGGAACTCTGTGACCGATAATCGTAAACGTCGATTGGATGGTGTCAATTTGGGTCCACAGTTCGGGGGCGCCCGGATCCTCGCAGCCATTGGTGTAATGCTGAGCGGCAGCAAACGCCAGGGTGTTGTAACCGTACTTGAGCAGCGCCACCGGAATCGAGATGTCCGCCACCACCTCTGGCGCGCTCGGGTTGAGCCCGAGCTGCGCAACCACGGCATCGTTCATCAACACCTGAAGTTGCGAACGGCCGGGCAATAACGCGGTGGAATTGGTGAAGACAAGGTGAAGTTTGGCCTGGGTCACATCGAGCCGCGAAGCGATCGGAATCGACAGAGGTTTGCGGTCATAGGTGTCGTGCAGCGTGATCGGCGCCGGGCGCGGCATGAACTCCCGTAGCTGAAAAGTCCGTGAGAATTCCGCTGCAACCTTTGCCGTACGGGGCGTAGGGGCGGCCTTCACCGCGGTTTCAGCAACAGCGCGCACGGACAACGATAGAAGGAGAAAAACAAGCGGGACGGCGACGCTGAGTCGCCCATCCAACTTGCCGCAGCCAAGTTTAAATGTCATGCGAGGATGAGCGAAAGCAGGTGCCGAGTTTCCTTCACGCCTTCGATGATTTGCTCTCGATTATGTACAAGCCTTCGCCAATATGGCGCAGCTTCGCCAAGCGATCCGTCCAGGTGTCGCGCCATCGGAGCGCCCCTGCGGCCAAATACCCGGGTAGAGCCTTGATATGCCGCGGCAAGAACTCCGCATTACGGGCGCCCGCTGACACGACCTCAAACAGATAGCGACCGAAATTAGCCACACCCCGCAAGGTGAGAACCAGTAGAGAGCGCCAAATGCCGACCGGCTTTAGCCGCGAGTCCCAGAACTTCGCCCAGCGCTCGCTGCTGCCGTGGACGAGTGAGACCACTTCGCGGAAGACCTGATCATCCCGGACCTCAAAGGAGAGACCGAGCAAGCCGTCCGCGGAGCGGTGACGAGGGATCACGTCGAACCGGCTCGGCTGGCCGCGCGAGGGGTTTTCGACCCTAAGCGTCAATCTCCCCTTGGGTTGTAACCTTTCCGAAATTCCCGCAGGAAGCGCGAACGCGACCTCTAGAAAGGCCTCGACGAACTCAACCCATTCGCGCGCCTCTTCGCGCGACGCTACCAGACCGTGAGCAGGTTGTTTTACGTCGATCCGACCGGCGGTGACCCAATCAACAAGGGGCTGTATCAAGATCCCCCTGGCTCTTAGATCGTCCATGCGATCCGATAGTGTATCGCCCCGTGCATTCAGCTTTTTGCTCGAAACGTCGAGCACACGCCGGCAATTAGCGACGATCCGCGCCGGCGACCTGTTGAGCGCAAGATCTTCCCGCGCTTCGGCAAATATCTCGCGTACTTCATCAGCATATACGGGATCGCGCGATGACTTCTTCAGAATCGGCGCGCGCTTGCGGTCAGGACGAAAGCGCGCACCCCCCATTGACAAATCAACCACCCGACCCTGCCACACCGTCCCGTCTTCCCGCGTCAGTTCGGCCGGGAGATTGGCCGGCATCCGATGCGTCCGGCGCAGCTGCCGGCGCTCATACAAGGCCCCCAACGCCGCGAGGATGATGACGTAGTTGAAGAGATTCCACAGCATGGTCACGATCACGACCGGCGCTTCCAGCGGGTTGCCGAAGTAAATGCGATAGAAACCGGCCGCCATCGCCAGGTTCAAAACCAAAAACATCCGGAAAAAGGGCCGGGCAAGCGGCGATAGGTAATCGCGGTCGAGCCGCTCGCCCTTGGGAGTCACCTTGAAACTCGGCGCCCGCGGATTGCGAAGCGTCCGCCATACCGCGTTCAGCGAAAACACCGACTGTATCAGTTCGTACACATACGAGACGAAGGGCCAGCGGGTCCGTCCGAAGACAATGTTGGTTGCATATAACGAAGCTATAAAATACGGGAGCGCGTAGGCGAGAAATTGCTGGGCGCTGGCGTGATAGATCTTGAGTCCGAAGAAAAGATATGCCGTCGGCGCAAGCAGGTACACCAGTCGCGCGAACGGGAAAAACCAGAACAGGCTATCGCTCAAATAACAGAGCCGCTGCCAGACGGTCAGTCCTCGGATGAAGAGCGGATTGCGCAGCATGAAAATCTGCACCATACCCTGCGCCCAGCGCATCCGCTGAGTGACGAACCCGCTGAAGGTTTCCGGCGCCAGCCCCGCCACCATCGGCCAGCCCAGATAGGCGCTGCGGTAGCCGCGCGCATGCAGCATAAGCGCGGTTTCGGCGTCTTCGGTGATCGATTGATGGCTGAACCCGCCGATCTCATCCAGGCAGGCGCGTCGCAAAAGCGCGGCCGAACCGCAGAAGAATGACGCGTTCCAGAAGTCAAGGCCCTTCTGGATCACACGATAAAACATCTCGTTCTCGCCCGGCATATCGGCGAACGTGTTCAGATTCCTTTCGATCGGGTCCGGATTGATAAAGAAGTGCGGGGTTTGAACGAGGAAGAGTTTGGAGTCGCGCTGAAAGAAGCCCACGGTCTTCTCAAGGATGTCCGCGGTCGGTACGTGGTCGGCATCGAGGATCAGGATCAGATCGCCGTATATTTTGGGCAGCGCCTCGTTCATATTGCCGGCTTTGGCGTGCCGATTGCGCTCGCGCGTGAGATAACGAACGCCGAACCGCCGGCTCAGGTCCCGCAACTCCAGGTGCCGGACCTGCGCGGCGGCAGCCTTGGCGGGATCGGGATCGCTTCGCTTCTCAACGGTGCCTCCGTCGTCGAGCAGATGGACGGCGAGTTTGTCCGTTGGATATCGGATTTGGGCGGCGGCGGCGAGTGTTACACAAAGGAGATCCGGTTCTTCGTTATAGCTCGGCACCACCACATCGACCGAAGGCAGATTTGAGTCGTCGCACTTATCAACTGGCGTCACCGCACGGCTGATTGGCGACAGGTTTACGATCAGCCCGAGCAGGAAGATCAGAAAGCCGTACACTTCGGCGGCGTACAGGAGGATGGTTCCGATGAAGCTGAAAAAGCCGGCATAGACCAGTGTGAAATCGGTGCGCCAGAACATGTAGCGCAGGCCGAGCTCCAGCATCACCAGCAATGCGAGGATGCGAGCGAAAGGCGCCTGCCGCCAGCGGCGCAAAATGACGAGCGTGAGAAGCGCAACCGCGCCGAACGTCGCTTGCGCCCTGAGGTCCACAGGCAGCGCGCTCAAAGCCACGATACCCGCGCTCAGCACGCACCAGAATCCGCCGACCAGAAACCGTCGTAAGTCCGTCCCAAACCCGACGGGACGCCGCTCGCTCCGGCTGTTTGAGGCCGACGCCGTGCCGGCGAGTCTCATGACTCGTAGTTCCCCGCAGCCGGAATCGCGGCGCCGTTCTCCGACACCGAGCGCAAGATGCTGGCCGCCGTCAGTGGAAAAGTATCGCTGGCCGCAGATTTAAAAAAGCGCCGTCGAGCGGCGCATCATCGTCTTCGTCAACGAAAGCGGACTGAGCGAGCGACCGCACGGGTGCGGACCTGAGCGCCGCACGGGCAGACCCCGGTGCGCGGTTCAGTTATCAAGCGCGCCGTGCGCCGTGCCGGATGCGCCGACTCCTTGCCCGGTGATGACCCTCGCCCTCGCAACCGGCGAGACTCGCGACTGTGTGCCCACTGCCCCTCACCGCCCATCATGATCGCAACGTGGCGCGGCGATCGCGCCGCGTCCAACGAGAGATCGGGAAATTCGCTTACAGGGAGTGACGGGCCAAAGACTGTTTCGGCGGTTTAACATTTAACGGCCACTCCCAACGCGTACGGCTTTGGCAGCTGGGCGCTGCACGGTTTCCTGCTTGTGGCGCCATTTGTCGATCGACTCGATGTTGAAGCGCCAATCGCTTCCCACCCTAAAGGCCGGAACAGCGCCGCGCTTCAACAGGCGGTAGATCGTGGTGGGGTGAACCTTCAAATAGCCGGCCAATTCACGGACGGTTAGCACCCTGTTCATGCTACGCACCGACGATGATCCGGTTGGCGAAAGCCCCTTGTCGAATTTAGCAGTCATCGCATCGTGGGAGTCGGAATTCGAGCGCTCTCGGAACGCGTCCACGTGGGGGACGATGCTCTGCGATGCCGGAAGCCGGCAATCGAGCCAAAGCCGGGCTGCAAGCCGGAAAAGGTCGGGCTCCCGCTGGTAGTTCCACCAGAACACCCGGCGCGTTTTTTCGGTGTCGCGTTCTCGCCCCGCGACAACGAGCATCACCTGATAAACCGCAGCATCGACAATCGGTTCGAGGTGCATAATCCTTCTTTGCGGGTGACGTTACCCGTGATGAACGGCGAACTCGAGTTTGCGCAACTCAGCTGCCCGAGATGCCGACCCGAAGCCGCCTTGTCTACACGCCGACGTGCCCTTCGTTCGTGGCAAGCGCGGGCAAACTGTTCGGCATTCGTGCGGCAGTGATGATTGGCCTGCCGGTAACGATGGAACTCTTGAATCCGGCCCGAACTGCGGGACTGCCTGGTTCCATCGCATAAACGACACCGCTTCGAGCGTCGACCTCAAGTAACCGATCACGGTAGTAGCAACACCGAGCCGCGGCCAAGATCGCCGCCGACCCAGCACGGCGTGCCGCATCGCGCAGGACTTCAAGCGCGAAGCGCGGCTCGGGCAGATCGCCCGCACCAGCGGTGCTGCGCACAGCGGACCTGAGCGCTTCGCCATCGTTTACGCCGACCCACCTTGGCGATACGAACGCTGCGCTTCGCTTTCGCACGCCATCCGACGCTCACCGATGACGAGAGCCGCGCAATCCGGCCGTTGGGCCGCTCGGCTGGGGAGTCTCGCCATAATAGCCATAATAGATGATGCGGCTTTGTTTCTGTGGCGCCGCTGGTGTTCCGTGCCGGCTGCGTCATCGAAGCGTGGGGCTTTGAACACCGCTCGCAGTTCGTGTGGGACAAGCAAGCGCTCGAGCCGGGCTACCGGGTGCGCGGGCAACACGAGTTGCTGCCGATTGCAGCCGGGGCGAGATGCCGCCGCCGACTCCCGAGGCGCGCTACTCCTCGGTCATTCGTGAGCGCCGCTCTGCGGTGCACAGCCGCAAGCCCGAGATCGTCCACGCGATGCTCAAGCGCATGGACCCGGGGCTGCCGCGGATGAGCTGTTCGCCCGGGTGCGACGCCCCGGCTGGAGCGCCTGGGGCAACGAAGCGAGCGGCGGGGCTGATTCTCATTGCCGCCGCAGGAAGGCCGCATGAGGCCGCCGAAGATCATCAAACGGCCAAAAAGGAGGCAAGCGTCAGCGAAAACTGAAACTGATCGAGGTCAAGACTCAAGACAAACTGGTGGCGCTGACCATCCGGGTGTCGGCGGCGCATGCCGACCGTTACCGCCGGATGATCGCGAGGACAAGCCATGAAGCGAGGCATAGAGCGATGCGTGCGGCGTTTCGGCGCGCGATCTCACGGCGATTCGCGGCGCGCGTGGCGTTTGTTTCGGGCCCGCAGCGGGACACGACCGATTGGAACGTCGGAACCCGGCCTCGGTTGGCACGTTTTCGCCGCACGGCGAAAACGAAGAGCCTGCGCCGCGAAACGCGCGAGCGCTTGCCAGGCACCAGGGTCGCGGTACGGCGGGTCAGTGATGATCCAGTCGACGGATTCGGATTCGACCGGCGCCTCGTGATCGCAACAATATACTTTCGCGGTCGGGCCGGCTCCGGCACCGGTTTCAGCTATTTCGGCTTGGCGCGTGCCCAGAACCCGGTGTTCGCGGACCCCGCGATAGACGCGGTTTACGGTGGTCTCGCCCGGCCTGAGCCTTTCAGCTCCACCAAGGCGCCTTCGGCCGCGACCACGTACTCCATCGCCATTCTCGACCCCGAAACGCCCACCAGTTCGGCAAGCACCCGGTTGGTGTCGCGCTCACCGGGCCTCGTTCGTCCAAACTTAGACGAACGAGCGAGTTCTTGAGGGCCTCGATCGCCCACAGCTGCCCGATCCGCGGCGCCGGTTCAACTCTCCGCCATCCCGT
>JAJYMR010000216.1 GCA_021786815.1 Deltaproteobacteria bacterium | reverse complement strand
TGGCAGCCTGCGCGTCACGATGGCCCCAAGCATCCATCCCGGATTCGCCCAGCCCGATTCTGGCGTAGGGCTTTCCGGCGCGCGGGGCGCGCCCGGCGGAGTTTCACGCCCGCAACCGAGTGGCTCTGGTGCGACTGCGAATCACCGCCTTGCAACAAGCTCGCTTCTTCCGGACCATCACCAGCACCAGCAGCAGCGCGTCGCCGCGGGCCTGATGCTTCTGCGGACCCTCCAGTCCCATCGCGGACATTGAGCGCCGCGAAGACCGCACGCGCTTTATCGTCAGGATGGATTTGCGCGGCGCGCGCGTGCTTTGCCGCGACGGGGCGCCGCCTGCGGACTCAAGTCACATTCGGATGGATGGAAGAAGGCTCGACGCCGATGCGGCCGCCGGTCAGGAGCGCGACCCGGGCAGGAAGAGCCACGGGCGAAGCGCGAGTCGAGCGTTTGTCGGCCCGATGAGCGGCTTGGCTGCGGCAACCGAGGCCTCGAGTGCCTCCATCCGCGACCGCTCCGGTTCGGTCGCGAAGACTCGATCCCAGAGCCGGTTCGTAACGCCGAAACATGCGTCGGGCGCGCCGTGATGATGCGCGAGATGGTGAAGCCTGAGCCGCGCTTCGTACCGGCACGCCGGCGCGCAGAAATGCATCCGGTAATGCTCGGCTTCGTACAGTGCGAATCCTGCGACCAGCCCGAGCCAGAACACGGTGCCGAGGCCAAAGCGAGAGGCCGCCAGTATCGCCGCGGTTGCGAGCGCGACGGGTATCCATGCGCCGACCGTGAATACCGCGTGGGGATCGCGATGATGCGCGTCGTGCAGCGGGGTCGCGAAAGTCTGAAACCTGTGGCTCAGAAAGCCGTGGATAACGTATTCGACGAACGTCCAGGCAAACAGTCCGAGCACGAAGCTCCCAAATCCAAGCGCCATGATCTCTCCGGCCGCCCGGCGGAAATTTTCCCGACTGCGGTTCGAGCGCGAGCGATTATAGCATCGGAGCCGGGCAAGGCAGCTCCCCGGGTCACGGTCTGGCGCTATCTGCTATCGTGCAAGGCGAAAGTCGCGCGGACGGGAACCGGAATGAAATCGAGCCGCGCATGAACCCTCGCCGTCGTGGCCTAAAATAAGATAAACTGCTTTTAACGCGGCAAACATGAACGCTTCGACATCTCAGCCTGACGCCGCACAGGTAGGTGAAACTCGCCGCGCGCACAGGTATGCTATTGGGTCAGGGCTGAATTTCGCTCTCTCGAAATCGTCGGATAAATTATGAAAGGCACGATTTGGGCTCCGGCTGATGGCGGGACGCCCGGTCGAACCACTTCCAGGAGGACTGCATGGTCAAGAAAGTAGGCGCCGTACTGGTCGGCGTCCTGATCGGGCTCGTTATCGCCTTTGCACGAGCCGGAGCCTTCCCGTTTTGGGGCAATCAGAACGAGGCCCAGCCTCAGGCCAAAGTGGCGTCGCCGGTGCAGAGCGAGCCGGTGAAGAAGACTGCGGAACCCGCTCCCGCAAACCAGCCTGAACCTCTTGCGCACGAGGGTGTGCTTTCATCCTTCGCGCCGCTCGTAAAGCGGGTGATGCCTACAGTTGTGAACGTAAGCGTCGTCCAGGAAATCAAGGTCCAGGGCTTCGGCATGCCGTTCCCGTTCGCACCGCCGGGTGAAGGCGGTGGCCAGGGCGGCGGCGGCCAGGGTCAGGGACCGGGACCGGGACCGGGGCAGGGGCCGAACATTCCGTTCGGACCGTTCGAGCAGTTCCGGCGCTTCTTTGGACAACAGATACCGCGCGAATACAAGCAGCACGGCCTCGGCTCGGGCGTGATCATCTCCCCCGACGGCTACATCCTCACCAACAACCACGTGGTGGGCGGCGCCGAGCAGATTCACGTTACGCTGATGGACGGCCGCGAGTTCAAGGCCAAGGTGATCGGACGCGATCCCAAGACTGACCTCGCCCTTATCAAGATCAACACCAAGGATCCGCTGCCCTACGCCACACTCGGCAACTCAGACCACACCGACGTCGGCGACTGGGTGATAGCGATCGGAAATCCGTTCGGCTTCAACCTCACGGTTACGGCGGGAATCGTCAGCGCCAAGGGGCGCGTGCTCGGCGGCAGCTACGACAACTTTATCCAGACTGACGCGTCGATTAACCCCGGCAACTCGGGCGGCCCGCTGTTCAATACCGAAGGCCAGGTGATCGGGATCAACACCGCGATCTACAGCCGCACCGGAACCTTCGCCGGAATCGGTTTCGCGATCCCGTCAAACCTTGCCGAACACGTGATGGAGCAGCTCAAGCAGTACGGGCACGTCATCCGTGGATGGCTCGGCGTCGAGATCCAGGAGGTCACGCCTGACCTTGCGCAGTCGTTCGGCCTGTCGAAACCCGAGGGTGCGCTGGTCGCCAGCGTCACCAAGGACGGACCTGCGGCCAAGGCGGGAATCCAGCGCGGCGACGTGATCATCAAGTTCGACGGCAAGGAGGTCAACAGCGAGCATCAGTTGCCCGTGCTGGTGGCCGATACCGCCGTCGGCAAAGAGGTCAAGGTCGAGGTTATCCGCAACGGCAAGCACGAGATCCTCCCTGTCAAGATCGGCCAGCTCAAGGAGCAGCCGGTCCAGACCGCAAAGGCCGAGGAAGCCGGCAAGAACTGGGGCATGCAGGTCGGCGACATCACTCCGCAGATAGCAGCCCAACTCCATCTGAAGGTGGACAAGGGCGTGGTCATCCGGCGCGTGGCGCCCGACTCGCCCGCGGCTGACGCGGGTCTCCAGCCCGGCGACGTCGTGCTCGAGGTGAACAAGGCCAAGGTTGCCTCGCTCAACGACTTCCTCGCCGAGGCGAAAAAGGCCAAGGACGCCGGCAAGGGCGCGCTGCTGCGGTTCAGCGCGGCGACGCGACCCTTTACACTGTCGTCAAGGCGGCGGCGGCCAAGGGCTAGGCCAAACTCTCTCACACCAGGCCACGCATAGGGCGCGGCGTCCGTGAAAACGGCGTCGCGCCCGAATTTTTTCCGCCATCGCCAAAGCCGATCGCGCGAGCGCCTTTCGCCACCCGGCGCCGGATGCTACGCCTGTTTGCCGGAGACGATGAAGTCGGTCAGAAAGTGCGACGTGCTCATAGCCGGCACCGGCCCGGCCGGCCTTGCCACGGCGCTTTACCTGCTGCGCGAACGGCCCGAGTTCGCGCGACGCGTGCTGGCGCTCGAAAAATCGCGCCATCCCAGGTTCAAGGTCTGCGCGGGCGGCTTGATTCCCAAAACGATGCTCGCGCTCGAGGAACTCGGCCTCGCCCTTGAGGTTCCGGCGATCGAGGTGATTCACGGCGTCGCCCGGACCGAGGTTGGCGACGTTGACATGTATCGCGGCGATCCGCTCTGCACCGTGGTGCGGCGCAACGAGTTCGACGCGCGCCTGGCGCGGGCCGCACGCGAAGCGGGTCTCGAAATCGTAGAGAACTGCCGGGTGCTCGACGTCGCGCAGTCGTCCGGCGAGGTCCGGCTCACGACCGAGCAGGGCGTCTTCGAGACCGGACTTCTGCTTGGAGCCGACGGCTCCGGAAGCCGCGTCCGCGCCTGCGTCTTCGGGCGTGGCAAGGAATCGCTCGGGCGCGCCGTCATGACCGACCTGCCGGTCGATCCCGAGCGTACGCCGGAATTCGTGGAGCGCCGTTACCGGTTCGACTTCCGATGCGTGTCTTCGGGCGTGAGCGGCTATGCATGGTCGTTCCCATGCCTCGTCGATGGGCGGCCTCATCTGAACGTCGGCATCTACGACCAGCTTCCGCCGCACGGCACCAGCGACGAGCCACGGGCCGGCGCGCTTCTCGATGAATTGCGCAGAACGTTCCCGGAACTCGAACTTGGCGCGCTCGGGCGCAGCGCGAAGAGCTTCAAGGCGTTTCCGATTCGATGGTTCAACCCGGGCGACCGTTTCACCGACGGGCGCGTGATGCTCGCGGGAGACGCCGCCGGCGTGGACCCGCTGATGGGCGAGGGCATCTCGTGCGCGTTCGAGCATGGAAAGCTCGCGGCCCGCGCTATCGCCGCGTTTCTCGACGGCGACGCCGCGGCGCTTTCGCGCTACGAGCGCGAGCTTCACCATGGAGCGACGGGAAGAAAGCTCAGGAAGCTAGCCTTCGCGGCGCGCCGGTTCTACGGACCGCATCACCGATGGTACTTCAGGCTCGCGCGGCTCAGCCGCAAAGCGCAGCAGGTGGGCGTGGACTGGTTCAACGGCGCGGCGCATCTCGACGAGCTTCCGGTGCGTGCGCTGATGGCGAAATGGGCCGCGGCGGTTCTGTTCGATCGTCCCGTGCGGTAGGATCTCGTTGCCGCGTTTTGACTCCGATGCCGACCCGGGATTTGCGCTGAATGGCGAGACGCAAACGAAAACGCCGCGCCCGCCGGGCGTCGCTGCTGATGCTGCTCGCGCTCGCGCTGGTGCTCGCGGGCTTCCTGACGCGCCGGATGCTTGTGCCGCGCGTGCTTCACTATTTGCGGGGGCAGCCCGCGAATCGCGCTTCGAATCCGGCTGCGCGCCGCCAGGAGCGCGTCGCGGAGACTTCCGCGCGGCCGGCCGCCGCCCAGGAAACGGCACGCGGCGCGGGCGCGCCGTCGTCCGAGCGAATTACCGATAGCGATCGGCGCGCGCTCGACGAAGTGCTGCGCAGAAAGTCGAAGTAGGAACGCCATGGGCTTGCCGATTTCCGTGGTGGACGATCTTGGTTTTCGTATCGAGCTGGAGAATCCGCCGCACCGGATAGTCTCGCTGGTTCCAAGCTGGACCGAGACGCTTTTTGCGCTGGGCGTCGGCGCGAATGTGGTCGGCGTCACGCGCTTCTGCGTCGAGCCGGCCGCCGGGGTTGCGCCGCTTGCGAAGGTCGGCGGGACCAAGAATCCCGACCTGAGCGCGCTCATCGCGCTCAAGCCGGAGCTGGTGATCGCCAATGCCGAGGAAAACCGGCGCGAGGATATCGAGCGCCTGCGCGACAACGGAATCGCGGTGCTCACCACCTATCCGCGCACGATCGCGGGCGCGGTCGAATCGATTTTGAAACTCGGCCGCGCGCTCGGATGCGAGCCGGCGGCCGATTCACTGGCGCGCGAAATCGTTCTGACCGTGAGCGAGATCGAAACCGCGGTCGGGGTCTGGAGCAAATTGCGCTTTCGCGCGTTCTGCCCGATCTGGAAGAACCCGTGGATGGCCTTCAACGCGGACACCTACTCGCACGACGTTCTCCGGATGCTCGGTTTCAACAATATCTACGCGTCGGCGGGCGAGCGTTACCCGATGACCACGCTTGCGGAGGCGCTCGCGCTCAGGCCCGACGTCGTTCTGCTTCCCGACGAGCCGTACGAGTTCAAGGAACGCGATGTTGAGGAACTCAAGGCCGAGCTTCCGCCTCCGCTCTCGCGCCGGGTGCTGCTCGTGAGCGGCCGCGACCTGCATTGGTACGGCGTGCACATGGTCGGCGGGCTGAAAACGCTTGCCGACCGGCTGGCGCGTCTTCGCGCCGCGATGCTTTGAAGAGCGCGGCGCGTTTGCGCCCGGGACGCAAACGATATTAAACAATTCCCGTCGCGAATCCGCAAAATACCGCTCGCGATTTTGACAAGGAGAGAGCGATTATGTCCTCGGCACCGCCCCTTAGCGGAATCAAAGTACTGGATCTGACCAAGCTCGCGCCGGGTCCGTTCTGCACGATGATCCTCGGCGACCTCGGCGCCGAGATTATCAAGATCGAGGAGCCCGGCCCGCCCACGGGCCGCCGCGCGCAGCAGGCCGGCGCAGCCGGAACCCAGGGTCCGGCAACCAGCTTCAGCGGCTCGCCCTTTAACGCGCTCAACCGCAACAAGAAATCGATCGGTCTCAATCTCAAGAGCGGTCCCGGCAAAGAGATCTACATTCGACTCGCGCAGCGCGCCGACGTCGTGGTCGAGGAATATCGTCCGGGCGTGGCCAAGCGGCTCGGTATCGACTACGCAACCCTCTCGGCGCGCAATCCGCGGCTCATCTATTGCGCGATCACCGGGTACGGCCAGGACGGCCCATATCGCGACATGGTCGGCCACGACCTCAACTATATCGCGACCGCCGGCGTGCTTTCGCTGCTCGGACGCCCCGAACAGCCGCCGACGATCCCGCACAATCTTATCGCCGACTACGCGGGCGGCGGGATGCACGGCGCAATCGGCGTGCTCGCGGCGCTCGTCGCGCGCCAGCAGACCGGGCGCGGACAGTACGTTGACATCTCGATGCTCGACGGAGCCGTCTCGCTTCTGGCACAGTCGCTTTCGAGTTACTTCGCGAGCGGGCAAATTCCCAGGCGCGGCGAGACGATGCTCGACGGGGGAATTCCCAACTACAACGTCTATTCGACCTCCGACGGCAAATACATCACGATAGGCTCGCTCGAACCGTGGTTCTTCGCCAACCTGTGCCGCACGCTCGGATGCGAGCAGTTCATCCCGCACGAATTCGATCCCGCCAAGCGCGAGGAGATCCATCGCTTCTTCACCGAGAAGTTCAGGACCAAAACCCGCGACGAATGGTTTGAGATTCTGACCAAAAGCGACATCTGCGTGGGACGGATGCTCACGCTCGACGAGGTCGACAAGGACCCGCAAATACGCGCCCGCAACATGGTCGTCGAGATTGACGGCGCCGACGGGAGCAAGGTGCGCCAGGTCGGCATCTCGCTCAAGCTCTCAGACACGCCCGGCTCCATCCGCTCGCTCGCGCCCACGCTCGGCCAGCATACCGAGGAGATTCTCGGCGGCCTCGGCTACGGCCAGGAGCAGATGGAACGATGGAGGTCCGAAGGCGCGATCAAATAGCCATTCAACACCGCTCTGAC
>JAJYMR010000188.1 GCA_021786815.1 Deltaproteobacteria bacterium | reverse complement strand
GACCGCGTAAACCGGCCTGCCTCTCCACTCATCGCATCTCCTGTGGAGGTAGGCGCGGCGGTTACCTACCCTTTGGTCCATATTAGTCGCCCAAGCCTTTCTTATGGCAAGGTGCGCGGGTTTTTTGAAGAGCTCCAATTGCCGAGCGCGACGAATTCGCGCAGGCGTTCGAACCATACGAGCTTATCCTTGAAGCCGGGATAGCTCGCATTAAGACCGCTTGGATTGGGTAAGACAAAGACCCGTGCGCCGAAGATTTTCTCGGCCTTGGGGCCCGCTCCGGCGCCGGCGCTCTTGCCGAAAAAACTCCGGTAGATCGTGACACCGACGAATGCGACAACCTCGGGACGCAGGCGCCTAATCTTGCGCGCGACCGTTTCTTTACCGCGCGCGATCTCGGCGGCGCTCAGTTCTGACGCCGAGCGCGTCGCGCGGGGGCAAAGATTCGTGAGCGCAAGCCCGAACTCGGCAAGACGCAAATCCTCTTCGCAGGCGAGCGCGACCGGAACGAGCCGCGAGGCGTGAAGCAGTCGCCAAAACGGATTACCGCGACCGGCGAAATGATGGCCCACCTCGGCGGAACGCAGGCTCGGATTTATCCCGACGAACAGGATCCGCGGACGCGGCGTCAGCACGTCGCGAAGCCGCGTCGGGCACTCGCGCGCAGCATCTGCCATGCGGGTTTCACGTCCCTTACTTACGGCTCGGGGAAGGCGAGACTTCGATATCATCCTTGTACAGCCGGTAAGCTTCGCTGTACTCCATCGTACGCGCGACTTCGGCTCTGAAGCCTTCGTCGTAGCCCGCGCGGCCGAGCAGATGGAATCCCATCTCCATCCCGGCGGCGATTCCGGCGGCGGTGACGATCCGGCCCGCGTCAACGATACGGCTTCGGCTCACGCGGCAGGCCGGTGCGATAGCGGCGAGCCTCTCGATCGGCACTTTGCCGAGCGTCTGTTCGGCGCGGTCGCCCTCCTTGCGGCTGGTGGCGGGAATTCCGTCGAGAAGTCCCATCTTCGCGTAAATCCACGACCCCGTGCACACGCTCGTCAGGAGGCATCGCTCGGACAAAGCGCGGATGAACTCGTGGAGGCGGCCGTTGTGCATCTCGGGCCGCGTGCCCGCACCGCCGGGGATCAGAAAAGCATCCATGTCCGGACGATCCGCGAAGGAATAATTCGGCAGGACGGTGAATCCCGCCTGCGCCTGCACCGGCCGCATCGCCTCGCCGATGAAGAAAACGTCGATTTCAGGATCGTAGCGCCGTGCGACGGAAAACACGCCGTACGGGGCGGCGAAATCGACTATCTCCGCGTCTTCGAAAATATAGATTCCAAGCCTGAACCCGTCGGTACGCGCAGCCATGTCGTCTCCCCCTGTTATGCAGACTTGCCAAACGGGCGCGGCCCGTCAAATGACCGAGCGCATCGCCGCGCCGGCAATTCCGGTCATCGCGATGCGGCAAGCACCCTGGAGATCAGCTCCTGCGCCTCTTCCTGGATACGGCGAAGATGCTCCGGACCGCGAAAGCTCTCCGCGTATATCTTGTACACGTCTTCCGTGCCCGACGGCCGCGCGGCGAACCATCCGTTCTCGGTCACGACTTTCAGTCCGCCAATCGGCTCGTTGTTGCCTGGCGCGGCGGTCAGTTTCGCAATAATCTTGTCGCCTGCCAGCGTCGAGGCGGTGATCTGCCCGGGTGAGAGCCGGGCGAGGATTCTCTTTTCCTCGGGCGTTGCGGGCGCGTCGATTCGCTCGTAGACCGCTTCGCCCAGTTCGCGCGTGATCTCCGCGTAAATCTCCGACGGATCGCGCGCGGTCTCGGCCTTTATTTCCGCCGCGAGCAGTCCGAGGATGAGCCCGTCCTTGTCCGTGGTCCACACCGTGCCGTCCATCCTGAGAAACGAAGCACCCGCGCTCTCCTCGCCGCCGAATCCGAGCGAACCGCCGATAAGCCCGTCGACGAACCATTTGAACCCTACCGGCACTTCGAGAAGCTTCCGTCCGAGCTTCGCCGCGACCCGGTCGATTATGCCGCTGCTGACAACGGTTTTGCCGACGGCGGCCTCGCGGCTCCATCGGCGGCGATGCGCGAACAGATAGGAAATCGCGGCCGCGAGATAATGATTCGGATTCATCAGCCCGGCGCTGCGCGTGACTATTCCGTGGCGATCGTTGTCGGTATCGTTCGCGAACGCGATGTCGTAACGCTCGCGAAGCGCGATCAGCCGCGCCATCGCGTATGGCGACGAGCAGTCCATCCGGATCTTTCCGTCCCAGTCCATCGTCATGAAGCGAAAAGTCGGATCGACCTCGCGGTTGACGACGTCGAGGTTAAGGCCATAACGCTCGGCGACCGCATCCCAGTAATGCACGCCCGCGCCGCCGAGAGGATCGACGCCGATTTTGAGACGCGCGCGCCTGACCGCTTCGAGATCAACCACCGAGCCAAGATCGCCGACGTAGGCCGCGACGTAATTGTGGCGATGGGTCGGCGGCGCATCGAGTGCCCGCTCGAATGGAACGCGTTTGACTCCGCGCAACTCGTCGCCGAGGAGTTCGTTCGCCCGGTTCTGGATCCATCCTGTAACCTGCGTGTCGGCGGGGCCGCCGTTGGGCGGGTTGTACTTGAAGCCGCCGTCGGCGGGCGGATTGTGCGACGGGGTTATCACGATCCCGTCGGCAAGGCCGGTCTTGCGCCCGCGGTTGTAGGTGAGGATCGCGTGCGATATCACCGGCGTCGGCGTGTAGCCGCGCTCGCGATCGATCATCACCTCGACGCCATTGGCCGCGAGCACTTCGAGCGCGCTCGCGAACGCAGGCTCCGAGAGCGCATGCGTATCCATCCCGAGATAAAGCGGCCCGTCGATCTCCTGCTGTCGGCGATAAGCGCAGATGGCTTGGGTGATTGCGAGGATATGCGCCTCGTTGAACGCGGCATCGAAGGCGGAGCCGCGATGGCCCGACGTTCCGAAGGCAACGCGTTGCGCCGGAATCGAGGGATCGGGACGCTCGGCGTAGTAGGCTGTGACCAGCCGCGCCACGTTCACCAGCATCGAAGGCTCGGCCGGCTTCCCGGCCATTGGACTCACTTTCATAATCCCGATTCCTGCTCCGTTTACGGCTCGCGCCGCGAAATGCATGCGAGACGCCCGATAGTATGTGTGTTCAGTACGGCCACTTCCAATCGCGAATCGCGGCCTGATCGATCCCGTTCTCGAACGCGTAGTTGAGATGTTCGGTGATCTGGTCCTTCAGCCAGTCCTTGACGTGCGCGCCCGCCGCCTGAAGTTTCGGCACGCGATCAATCACGTCTATCGCGAGGTTGAAGCGATCGACCTGGTTTTCGATCGCAAGCTCAAGGGGAGTGTTAATATCGCCCTTTTCCTTGTAACCGCGCACGTGCATGTTCTCGTGATTTTTGCGCCGGTAGGCGAGTTTGTGAATCAGCCACGGATAGCCGTGGAAGTTTAAGATGATCGGCTTGTTGGTCGTGAACAGGCTGTCGAAGTCGCGATCGGGCAGGCCGTGCGGATGCTCGCCCGGCGGCTCCAGTTTGAACAGGTCCACCACGTTGATGAAGCGGATTTTCACGTCAGGGAACTTTTCGCGGATAATCGCCGTGGCGGCCAGCGCCTCCATCGTTGCGACGTCGCCCGCGCCCGCGATCACCACGTCAGGCTCGGCGCCCTGATCGTTGCTCGCCCACTCCCAGAGCCCGATTCCCTTGGTGCAGTGCCTTATCGCGGCGTCCATGTCGAGGTACTGCGGATGGGGCTGCTTGTCGGCGACGATCACGTTGACGTAATCGGTGCTGCGCAGGCAATGGTCCGCGACGCTTAACAGGCAGTTCGCGTCGGGGGGAAGGTAGATTCGCGTGACGCGTGCGCTCTTGTTGGTGACCACGTCGATAAAGCCCGGGTCCTGATGGGTGAAACCGTTATGATCCTGGCGCCACACCGTCGAGCTGATGAGCAGGTTGAGCGAGGAAAGCGGCGCGCGCCACGATACTTCGCTCTTGCACTTCTCCAGCCACTTGGCGTGCTGGTTGAACATCGAGTCGATGATGTGAATGAACGCTTCGTACGAGTTGAGAAGCCCGTGGCGTCCGGTCAGCAGATAGCCTTCGAGCCATCCCTCAAGCGTGTGCTCCGACAGCATCTCCATCACGCGCCCGTCGCGCGCGAGTTCGCCGCCGTCGCTGTCCTCGGGCAGCATCTCGGCCAGCCAGGCCTTCTTGCTCGCCTCGTAAATCGCCTGCAGGCGGTTTTCTGCGGTTTCGTCGGGTCCGAAGACGCGGAAGTTCGTCATGTTGTTGCGCATCACGTCGCGCAGGAACTCGCCCAGCACGTATGTATTCTGCGCGCGGGATTGACCCGGATGCGCGACCTCGACCGCGTAATCGCGAAAGTCGGGCATCCGAAGCGGCTTGCGCACGAGTCCGCCGTTGGTATGCGGGTTCGCGCTCATCCGGCGCGTCCCCTTAGGCGCAAGCTCTTTCAGTTCTGGAATCAGCCGGCCGCGTTCATCGAACAATTCCTCGGGCCGGTAACTGCGCATCCAACGCTCCAGTAGCCTGAGCCGCTCCGGGTTCGTTACGACATCGTCGATCGGCACCTGATGCGCCCGCCAGAAGCCCTCGATCTTGTGGCCCTCGACCTCCTTTGGCGCGGTCCATCCTTTGGGGCTGCGAAGGATTATCATCGGCCACCTTGGCCGCGTCGGCTCTCCGCTTTCGCGCGCCCTCTGCTGGAGCGAGCGGATTTCGCCGACGCATCGCTCGAGCGTCGCCGCCATCTTCTGATGCATCACGGGCGGATCGTCGCCCTCGACCACGTACGGCGTGTAGCCGTAGCCGACGAACAGGCTCTGAAGCTCCTCGGGAGTGATACGCGCAAGGATCGTCGGGTTGGCTATCTTGTAGCCGTTCAGATGCAGTATCGGCAGGACGGCGCCGTCGCGGATCGGGTTGAGGAACTTGTTGGAATGCCACGAGGTCGCAAGCGGCCCGGTCTCCGATTCGCCGTCTCCAACGACCGGCACGACGATCAGATCGGGATTGTCGAACGCCGCGCCGAACGCGTGCGACAGGCTGTATCCGAGTTCGCCGCCTTCATGAATCGAACCGGGAGTCTCGGGCGTGCAATGGCTGCCAATCCCGCCCGGAAACGAAAACAGCCGCAGGAAGCGGCGCATCCCTTCTTCGTCCTCGCTTCGATCCGGATAGACCTCCGAGTACACGCCCTCCAGATAGCAGTTCGACAGAACCGACGGCGCTCCGTGGCCGGGGCCCGAGATGTAAAGCATGTTGAGGTCGTATTTTTTGATGAGGCGATTCAGATGGACCCAGACGAAGCTCTGGCCTGGGTCGGAGCCCCAATGGCCGAGCAGGCGATGCTTTATATGCTCGGGGCGTAAGGGTTCTCTGAGCAGCGGATTGTCGTGCAGATAGAGCATCCCGACGCACAGGTAATTGGCCGCGCGCCAGTACGCGTCGAGCTTGCGAAGTTCGTCATCGGTAAGCGGACTTTCGTTGATTTCATCTTTGTCCTTGCGTGATGTCATCGAAGTCTCCGAAGTTCTGCCTGCGTTCGCGCACTCAATCCAGGGCGAACGAGCGCAAAAAATGGCGGTTTTGCCGCGCTCTCCGTGCAAAGTACTACGCCGAGAGCGTGGCGGGCTGCGCGGTCGGGAGAAACCGCATGGCGTATAGACAACGATCAGAAGTGGATCAGCGTCTCAATGCTGAACGACACCTGACCACGATCAAGACGATACACGCGAGTCAACATTCATAGAAGGATGCGCCGATGCAGGCGCAGGCGGTGCGCCGGAGCTTCTCTCGCTCTTTGGACCATGCGCCTTCGATGCGGACGGGAAAGTCGTCCGCGAAGCGCGCCACGCGAGAGAAATACTCGCCTCGGATGCGCGGGGTCCTTCGCGTTTTCACATGCCGGTTATGCGTCAGTGGACGAGCCCGTCGTCTGGACACAGGCGCGCGTGCGCCGCCGCGCCGCAGAGTGCCCGCCAACGTCCGATGGAAATGCGCGGATGTCTTTTCTTAGTCCGTGGAGGGCCGCTAGACTTGATTCCGCACAAAAGTCCTATTTAACTAGTTAGCTTAACCGGATGGACAGTTCAGCTACTACCACCGGTCGGCAAATGCCCGTCTTGACGGCCCCTCTGCCGTAGGAAGAACGCGCTGCTTCGTCGTCGGGATTAAATTCACGCCCGGCGCCGCCGTTTTTCTGGAAACGCTTGCCGAACCTTGCATCAGGATTCGGAGGAACAGATGGCAGTATCGATTAACCGAGGTGCGGAGACATCGGCTCCCCTTCATATTCTGCCCGCCGCGGAGTGGGACAGGCTTTACTCCGCGATGAGGAGCGCCGCTCCCGAGGCGTTCACCTCAAGCGGCGAGGTGCTGAATCTGATCGGCGGCGAATGGCGCAATCCGGGCCACGAAAAGCCTTATTTCTCCCCCAACGACGGCACCCAGCTCGGCGTCTATCCGATGATTGATGTCGCGGTCGCGCGGCATGCGGTTGAACTTGCGGCTCAGGAGTTTCCGGCCTGGTCGAGGACGGACCTCGACGAGCGCAAACGCTGCGTCAGCAAATGCCTCGAGGAACTGAAGCGCCATCGCGACCTCCTGACGTACCTGCTGATGTGGGAAATCGGAAAGCCGTTCCGGCTCGCGCAGGTGGACGTCGACCGATGCATCTCGGGCGTGGAGTGGTACATCGAGAAAATCGAGGAGATGCTCGGCACGCGAAGGCCGATCGGGCTCATCTCGAACATCGCGTCGTGGAACTACCCGATGTCGGTAATCGTGCACGCGATGCTGGTGCAGATATTGACCGGCAATT
>JAJYMR010000389.1 GCA_021786815.1 Deltaproteobacteria bacterium | reverse complement strand
TGATATGCGGTCCCGGCGACCTCGAACAGGCGCATCAGCCCAACGAAAGCCTCGGCCGCGAGGCGTTCGAGCGCGGCACCGACGTGATTCTCAAGGTTGTGCGCCGGATGTGCTGCGAGCCGCGCGATTCCTGAGCCACCGTCCAGCGAGCGCCTCGACAATCGCGAAAATTCCGCACGCAGGTCCGCGCAGCCCGTCCCGCAGAATCGCGCGCAGGCTCCGCCGCGAAGCGTTTGTCGGGCGGGGGTTACTCGGGCTAAGGTTCGCGCTTAGCCAAGCTCAGGAGAGCGCGACATGAACCAATGGCAACTCGGCGACGTCAAGATAACCCGCGTGGTGGAAAGCGAAGCGCCATGGCCCGGAGGCTGGCTGCTTCCCAACGCGACGGCCGAAAACGTCCAGAAAGAGAATTGGCTCCATCCAATCTTTGCGGACGAGAGCGGCAAGCTCCGCATGAGCATCCACGCTTACGTCATCGAGTCCCATGGCAAGCGAATCGTGGTCGATACGTGCATCGGCAACGACAAGAAACGCGCCAATCCGGCGTGGAACGAGCTTCACGGCCCGTTCCTCGGCGATCTTGCAAAGGCCGGATACGCGCCCGAGTCCATCGATCATGTCATCTGCACCCATCTTCACGTCGATCACGTGGGGTGGAACACAATAATCAGGGATGGCAAGTGGGTCGCGACCTTTACCAACGCGCGCTACCTCGTCGAGCGCACGGAATGGGATTACTGGTCCCGCTACGAGAAAGACAACATGCGCGACCCGGTCGAGGACTCGGTGCGGCCGATCGTTCAGGGCGGACTCGTTGATATGATCGACCCCGACCATCGCGTGACCGACGAGGTATGGCTCGAGCCGACGCCGGGGCATACGCCGGGCCACATGAGCGTAAGAATTTCGTCGCGTGGCAGGGAAGCGGTGATCTCGGGCGACCTGATGCACCATCCGATTCAATGCGCGCATCCGGAATGGGAGAGCAGCTTCGACTACGATATGAACGCCGCGCGCAGGACCCGGCGCGATTTTCTCGAGCGCTACGCCGACCGGGACGTGCTTGTTTTCGGGACCCATTTTGCCACGCCCTCGTGCGGCAAAATCGTCACGAGCGGCGGCTCTTTCCGCTTCGTCGCGGCGAAGTAGGACCAACGAAAACGGCGCAGGGTGCGCCCGGTTCGCCGCATTTTTTCGCGTGTTCGGCGAGCGCCGGGCCGCGGACCGGCTGTAGATTGAACCCGTTAGTTCGCCGCGACGGTAGCCGGCGAGCAGGAGGCACTGTGATGGAATTCGGAATCGCGCTCGCGTCAAACATTGACGCGTGGAAAACCGTAAAACGGGCCGAGGAACTCGGTTTCACGCACGCCTGGTTCTATGATTCGCAACTGCTTGCGCCGGACATCTTCGTTTCGATGGCGCTGGCGGCGGCCAACACGTCGAAGATAAAGCTGGCGATGGGCGTGCTGGTGCCGAGCAACCGAATCGCTCCCGCCTGTGCGAACGGGCTTGCCTCGCTCAACAAGCTCGCTCCGGGCCGGATCGTGTTCGGCGTGGGAACGGGCTTCACGGCGCGCAACACGATGGGCCTCGGTCCGATGAAGCTCTCGGACCTGCGCGAGTATCTGCGGGTTGTCAAAGGCCTGCTTGCGGGTGAGATCGTCGAGTGCGAACTCGAAGGACAGCGCAGGAAGATTCGCTTCCTCAATCCCGAGTTCGGGATGATCAACATCAAGGACCGGATCCCGCTCCATCTTTCGGCCTTCGCTCCCAAAGCGCGCACGCTCACCGCCGAAATCGCGGACGGGTGGATGACCTTCATGTTTTCGGTCGCACGCACCGCACAGGAAGCCGCCGAGGTGTCGAAGGCGTGCACCGAGGCGGGACGTGACCCGAAGACGCTGTTCAAGACCGCGTTTACGCTCGGATGCGTCCTGCAGAAGGGCGAGTCGTACGCAAGCGAGCGCGCCAAGGCGCAGGCGGGTCCGCTTTCGATCGTGTTCCTGCACGGATTGGTCGAGGCCACGCTCGGACTTGCGCTTCCGCCCGAGATCGAACGGGTCGCGCGCGCGTACCGCGAGCAGTACGCGGGTTATCAGCCGCCCGATGCGAAGTACATCCAGATGCACAAGATGCATCTGCTCGGCGTGCGTCCCGAGGAAGAGAAGTTCCTGAGCGAGGATTTGATTCGCGCGACCAGCTTCACCGGAACCGAGGAGGTTTTGCGCGACAACCTGAGAGAGCTTGAGCGCGCGGGCTACAATCATTTCGTGCTCCAACTCGTGCCCGGCCACGAGTCCGCTATCGAGGACTGGGCGCGCCTTTTCAGCAAGGTTTGACGGGAAACCGGCGCGGCGGGGCGCGAAAAATTGTCTTCGCGACCGCCGCGCCGCTTGGTACGATCGGCCGATGCGAAGCAGTGAGGGCTTGGCTGCGCGCCGGCGCGCGGCACTGATCGCGGTGCTGGCGATAATTGCCGTCTTTCCATTCGCGCAACGCGCATCGGCGCTCGATTTGTCCGCATTGCTCGGCGGCGAGCGCGAGACGGCGCAAATCAGGATCATCCATGTGGCCGATCTGGCCCGGATGATGGCCACCGCAAAGCATCGGGTCTTCGTTTACGACGCAAATATCCCGGAGATCCGCGCGAAGTACGGCGTTATCCCCGGTGCAAGGCTCCTTTCTTCGGACGACCGTTACGACGTCAACGCCGAGCTTCCGGCGAACCGTCGCGCGACGCTGGTCTTCTACTGCACCGACAGGCATTGACTGGCCTCGGACGAGGCTGCCCGGCGGGCAGCCGATGCTGGTTATATGAACCTCTACGAGATGAAAGACGGGATCGTCGGATGGGTGCAGGCGGGCGAACCCGTGAGCCGTCCCGAGGCCCGCGTCAACGCGGCGGCAAAATAGGAACCGCAGCGCCGCGCCCGCGCGCGAACGCGAAAGTAACGCGCCATCGAACCGACGTTCCGCAGAGCCGATGCGGCGAAAGCTGCCCGCACGCCTTGCATTTGCGGCCCGGGCGTGAAATGCGAAGGCGCGTGAACCGAATCGCGTCCGGACCCGAAGCAGGCGCGGCCGTCGAGGCTCCGCGCGAACTGACGCTGCGCGGCGTTTTGCTCGGGATCGTTCTCGCGCTCGTGCTCGGCGCGGCGAACGCCTATCTCGGTCTTTACGCGGGTCTTACCGTTTCGGCGAGTATCCCGGCTGCCGTCGTCTCGATGGCGGTGCTCAGGATGCTGGGCGGCGCGACGATACTCGAGAACAACGTGGTGCAGACGATCGCGTCGGCGGGCGAGGCGGTCGCGGCCGGTGCTATTTTCACTTTTCCCGCGCTCGTAATCCTCGGCGCAAAAGGTCCGCTTCCATACCTCGACGTCACGGCGCTATGCCTTGCGGGCGGTGTGATGGGCGCGCTGCTGGTCGTTTTCCTGCGCAAGGCCTATATCGTGGACGAGCGGCTGCCGTTTCCCGAAGGCGTGGCATGCGCGGAGGTTCTTCGCGCGGGCGAGGAGACGGCGGATGCGCGGCCGTTGCTCGTGGGCGGACTTCTCGCCGCGGCGCTGAAGGCGGCGCAGGATATCGCGGGCGTGGCGCCGGCAAGCGTGAGCGGCGCGCGATGGATTGGCGGGAGCGCGCTCTCCGGTGAAATGGACATCTCGGCGGCGCTGCTTGGCGTCGGCTATATCGTGGGAATCCGGATCGCCGCGCTGGTTTTTGCGGGCGGGGCGCTCGCATGGTTCGTCGCAGTGCCGGTTCTGAGCGCGCTCCATCCAGAGCTTCGAGCGCTCGGCGCCGGCGAGGCGGCCTCGCGGCTCTGGAGCGGGCAGGTGCGCTATCTCGGTGTGGGCGCGATGCTCACGGGCGGAGTGGCGACGCTATGGCGCCTGCGCTCGAGGATCCGGGCCGCGCTGGCCGAGAGCGTCAGTGCGATGCGTTCGGCGCGCCCGGCATCGCTCGCGCGCGAAGAAACCGACCTGCCGGCGGGCGTGGTGCTCGGCGGCTCGGTGCTCGCAGTGCCGGTAATCTTCGCGCTCTGCATGCTGCTTAGCGGAAACCCGTGGCTCAGCGCCGCGATTTCAGTTGCGCTCGCGGTGGTTGGATTCTTCGCAACCGCGGTCGCGGGCTATCTGACCGGGCTGGTGGGTGCGTCAAACAACCCGGTCTCGGGCGTGACGGTTATCGTTCTGCTCGCGCTTGCGATGGTGCTCAAATTCCTGGGAGTTGCGCCGGGAGTGGGGCCGCGGCTTGCGATCATGGCGGGCGCGGTGGTTTGCACGGCGGCTGCGATGGCGGGGGACTCGATGCATGATCTGGCGACGGGCTTTCACGTGGGCGCAACGCCGCGCGCGCTGGAGCTTGCGGTCGCGCTCGGCGCGATTGTCTCGTCATTCGCGGTTGCGCCGGTGCTGAACATGCTGATCGACGCCTACGGTATTGCCGCAACGCCGACCGCGCGCGCCGGTGCGCTGCCCGCTCCGCAGGCCTTCCTGATGGCGAAGGTGACGCAGGGGGTTTTCGAGGGTGGTCTTCCGTGGGGCATGATCGCACTTGGAGCCGCGCTTGCGTGCGGGCTCGCGCTGCTCGACGGATATCTCGAAAGGCAAAAAAGCTCCTGGCGCACACCCATAATGCCGGTCGCTATAGGGCTTTACCTGCCGTTTGGACTCAGCGTGACGATCCTGCTCGGCGCGATTTTCGGCGCCGACGTGCGCAAGCGCGCAGAAGGCGGGCCGGGACTGCTATTTGCCGCAGGGATGGTCGCGGGCGAAGCGCTGACGGGGGTGTTGAGCGGGGCGCTGGTAACAGCAGGGGTGAAACTGCCGCTCTTTTAGCCGCTGCGTCAGGATTGCGCTTTTCTCGCGGGTTCTTCCGGCGCTGCCTCGTGAATCCTTTCCTCGGGCGGCTTCAGGTGTCGAAACGAGCGAAACAGCAGGATGTCATAGACCGCTTTGAGCGCGGGGCCGACTATCAGCGGCGTCCCGAGCGACACGCTCTGCATCAGGATGCCCGCAAGTCCCGGCGCAACCGCCCATCCGCCGAGCCTGACCAGTCCCGTCACGCCGGCGGCAAAGGTGCGCTCCTCGGGCCTGACGACCGCCATCACGTACGACTGCCGCGCCGGCACGTCCATCTGCACCATCGACTCGCGCACAAGGAATAGCGCCGCCGCGAGCGGAAAGTTCGGCGCGATCGCGACCATCATCAGGAGGGCGTTCGACGGCAGATGCGTGAAGACCATCGTGTTGATCAGCCCGATTCGGCGGGCGAGGATCGGTGCGACGAGCTGCGAGAGAGCATTTGCGATACTCGCGCAGAAGAACAACGCCGCCACGGTCGCCGCTCCGACTCCGAAGCGCTCGACGAAGAAGAGCGAGATGAGCGCCTGGGTCAGAAAGCCGCCGCCAACGCTGTCCAGCGCGAACAGCGCCGAAAGTTTCACCAGCACCGCGCGCGTCTCTGGCGAAATGCGCATCCCGACGGGCGGCGAATAAATCTCCACCTCCCGCGTGATTCCGATGTACAGCAGCGCCGTCGCGCCCATCAGCGCCGCGTAAAGCAGCATCGCGGCGCGTAGCGCCTCAACCTCGGGGATAGCGGGGTCGCTCCGATGGATCAGGTCGGGAAGGCCGGCAAGCAGCGCGCCGACCGCAGCCGAGGCGGATTGGACAACGTTGTAGAAGGCGAACACCGAGGTGCGTTGTTCGTCCGGTGCGGTGGAGGGCAGGATCGCCTGCTCGATGGCGACCGGGGCGCCGCGATCCTTGCCCATTCCGTTGAGCATCCCGAAAAAAGCCGCGCCGGCGAGCAGCAGTGTATGCCCGCCCGCGGCAAGCACGAGGCCTCCGAGACTGCTCATCAGGGCCAGCGAGAACAGGAAGCGGCGCCGCCCGAGATTGTCGGCGGCAACCGTTGCTAGCAACGCGGCGCCCGCTCCGCCCGCAAGTCCGGCCGTGATGATTGCGCCGATGGTTCCCGCGCCCAGATGCAGGCGCGCCAGGTAGATGCCGACCATCACTCCGCTGAGCCCGGTTGCAGCCGAGCGCAGGGAGGCGGCCGCATAAATCAGCGAACGATTTCTTTTGCCGTGTTCCGCAGTCATCGGTCTGCCGCACGCGCGCGCACGCTGAATTTCCGCGTGCGGCCCCGCCGGGTCAAGAGATGCGTTTTCGCGGTGCCAGGCGGGCTATCGCCGGAGGCTTCAGTTTCGGAGCGCCGTGGTTCGGTCCCGGATGCGCGCCTCGGAATAGCGGCGCAGCAGTTCTCCGCGCGACATCCATACTTCCTGCGGATAGGAGTTGAGGGTGCGGCCCTTGTTCAGCCGGGCAAGCCCGTCGCGCGTGTAGATGAGAAGCAGGCCGGTCATGAATACGCGGTTGAACTTACGGCGCATCCCGGGCTCGCATTCACGCAGCGAGAATCCCAGGCGCTCGGCCGCCGCCGCCAGCATCGTGAATCCGTAGCAGGCGCGCACTTCGGCGGCCATGTCGGCGTCTGCCATCCATCGCGCGAGCGCCCTCAAATCCTCGCGCGCCGCGCGATACGGATTCGCAGTGCCGCGCGAGACGAGGTCGAAGACGATGCGATTGTTGCAGTGAAGCTCGCTGATTAGCGTGCCGCGCTCGATTTTCGTGCCGTCGCGCAGGGTCAGGGGCGTGCCGCGATACGGCATGAGTCGCACCTGGATTGTTCCGTACGGCGCACCCGGAATGTCGGTCACAGGCCACACGTGATGCGCTAAATTCTCCCACTGCGGCCACACTACCAGCAGGCCATGAGCTTCTCCCGGACCGGTGCCATGCCCGATCATCCGCCACATCATCGCAGCGGCGCGCGAAACCCCGCCCGGCCGCGCGCTGTCCCGGCGCAAC
>JAJYMR010000395.1 GCA_021786815.1 Deltaproteobacteria bacterium | reverse complement strand
CCTACTGTGGCTGAAGGGTTCGACGCGCTGTTTCGAGTGCAGTTCAAAGATGGCCGCTTCGAGGTGGAAGCGATGCCGTAACTAGTCCCCACGACGGCCGGCGAGGCTCAATCACGCCTTACGCTTCAGCCCAGCCATTGCGGATTCCACCAGGTGCCGTCGAAGTTGTGGGTCGTCTTGTAGGGTTCGAATTTGCCGCTTCGGGCAACGGACGCGGTGCGCGCGAGCAACGCCGTGCGCTCGCTCCCGGTCATCGGGCGGAAACTGCGCGCCACGTCGAGCGCCTGCCGCAGAATCGCCATCGAATCGCATCCGGTGATCACCACGCTCGTGGGCAGGCTCATCGCATAGCGCAGGCATTCGGGCGCGCTCACGACGCCGCTGCGCAGAATTATCCCATCGGCCATCGGCTTCATGCCGAGCACGCCGATTTTGTGGCTCACGAGCACTGGCACCACCAGCTTCGCGAAGCTGTCGAAGTGCGCGTCCATCACGTTAAGCGGCATCTGCACCGCGTCGAAGGTGAAATTGTTTCTGAACGCGACGTCGAGCATGTGCAGGTGAATCTCGGGACTTTTGTGCCCGGTGAAACCGATGTAACGAACCTTCCCCGCCTTGCGCGCCTGGAGCATCGCTTCAAAAGCTCCGCCGGGCGCGAATATCTTCTCCGCATCGTCGATCCGGATTACCTCGTGGAACTGTATCAGGTCGACATGCTCGACCTGCAGGCGCTTGAGCGACTGGTCGAGCTGCGCCGTCGCCGTCTTCGCATCGTGGCCGTCCAGCTTGGTCATCAGAAAGACTTTCTTCCGGTATCCGTCGCGAAGCGCCCTGCCCATGCGAATTTCGCTCTCGCCGCCGTTATAGTCCCAGCAGTTGTCCATGAAGTTGATTCCGTTCTCGATCGCGGTGCGGATGATGCGTTCGCTTTCCTGGCCGGAGACACTCGGGCGGCCGATATGACTACCGCCCAGGCCCACGATCGAAACTTTTTCGCCCGTGCGGCCGAGCGTGCGATATTGCATCTCGCCGGTCGCAGAAGAGGCGTCGGAAGCCTTGAAGATTGCGGAAAAGAGCGCGGACGTTGCCGCGACGGCTTTCAGAAATTCACGGCGGTTCATAGAAAATCCTCCGCAAATGTCCTGTCAGTGAAAATTTTTTCGCCGGTCCGAACTATGCGCCACATGCCTCGGCGAAACGGACGCGCGCTTACGACCCAGCGTTTCCCGCGCCGGAGACGTTGAGGGAGTTGGCCATGGCCGGACGCGAGCGCATCAGCGCAGCCCCAGTTCCTTCATCTTCTTCTGCAACGCGATCCGCGAGATTCCGAGTTCGGCCGCGGTATGCGTGACATTGCCGCCGTGGCGGCTGAGCGCCTCCGTGATCAATCGTATCTCGAAGGAGCGCCGCGCCTCGCGCAGCGCCATCGAGCCGCTGCCCGTCGCCAATCCGGTCGCGCCCGCGGCCGGGCTCGCCTGCGCCGCTCCACTCTCGGTTACGCCGTCCTGCGCGGGGGCTCTCAACGCGGCGGACAGATGCTCGGGTTCGATGGTGGCGTCGGGCCGGCCAAGAGCGACGGCCCGCTCAACCTCGTTTTGAAGCTCGCGAACGTTGCCCGGCCATCGCCACTGCGTCAGCACCGTCAGGGCCGCAGGCGAGAATCCCACCATGCGCTTTCGATGGCGCGTGCAGGCGGCTTCGAGAAAGCGCACAGCCAGCAGCGGGATGTCCTCGCGCCGATTGCGCAGCGGCGGGAGCTGGATCGTCAATCCCGCGAGCCGGTAATACAAATCCTCGCGAAAATCTCTCTCGGCGATACGCGCCTTCAGGTCGCGATTGGTCGCCGCGATGACGCGCACGTCCACCTTGTGGGGCCGCACTTCTCCGACCGGCGTCACCTCGCCCTCCTGCAGCACGCGGAGCAGCTTGGCCTGCATCGCAATCGGCATGTCGCCCACTTCGTCCAGAAACACCGTGCCGCCGTCGGCCGCGCGGAACAGGCCGAGATGGTCTGAGCTTGCGCCCGTGAACGCGCCGCGCCGATGGCCGAACAGTTCGCTTTCGAGCAGCGTCTCGGTGAACGCCGCGCAGTTGACGGCAAGGAAAGGCGCGTCGGCGCGCGCGCTGGAGCGATGGATCGCGCGGGCAACGAGTTCCTTGCCGGTGCCGGTCTCGCCCTGGACAAGAACGCTGATCGACGAGCCGGCCGCGCCTTCCATCAGGCCGAAGACTTCGAACATCGCGGGACTCACCGCGACGATCTCCGTGAACCGATCCTGGCGCGCAAGGTCGCGGCGCAGTGCGCCGACCTCCGCGCGAAGTTTCTCTTCCGACTCGCGGGCGCGCTTCAGCGTCCGCGCATTCTCAATCGCGATCGCAATCGGCTCGGCCAGCACCTCGAGCAGCGCAAGGTCTTCGTCGCCGAACCGCGTGCCGCCGCGATGGTTCACGGCCTCGATCACGCCGATCGCTTCGGTGCGCGTGCGAAGCTGCACGGCGAGCATCGAGCTGGTCGCCACGCCGCTCTGGCGATCGGCTTCGCCGTAATGGCGCGGGTCCGAATCCGCCTGAGTCACATTCTCCGAACGGCCGCTCTGCAATACGGCTCCCGCGATACCGCGGTCGGCGGGAATCCGTACGGCCTTGAGCTTTTCGACGACCTCGGGCCGCTCGTCTCCGATGTAGGGGAAATAAAGTTCGCCGCGTTCACGGTCGAGCAGCAGTATCGAAACCGCCTCGCAGTCGAGCGCGTTGCGGCATTTGGAGATGACCAGCGAGCAAAGCCTGTCGAGATCGGTTTCGGTCGCGAACAGGCCGCCCAGTTCGTACCCGAGTCGGAATTTTTTGCTGTCTTCCTCAGCCGGCATCACAGGACATCATGGCGACTTCGAGCAGTTCGCCGATGGCGTTGGTGGCCGTAGCGGTCTGGCGATACGCCGAGGCGCGACCAAACAAACACTTCCCCGGTGAACGGAGTTTCCGGTCCGACCAAGGATTCCGGCCCCGCTATACGCGTAGGGCAAGTGCGCCCCATCGCGCAAGCGCCCGCAACGCGTTCCTGAACGAAAAGGTGGCACGCGGTTATTTGCCCGAACGGCGATGAGTCTGTTTCAATGGTTCGACGGATGCGCTTGGCGAAGCACCGGCGGCGGTCGCATGTGCGGCGATCGCGCAAGGCCTGCTCAGGAATACCGCTGACGGCATGGCGCGCAGGCGCGGATTTGAATCATCGAGAGGAGAATGGCGTGGCGATAAAGGCAGTGATTTGGGATTTCGGCGGCGTTTTCACCAGTTCGCCCTTCGAGGCCTTCAATCGCTACGAAGCCGAGCGCGGCCTTCCCAGTGACTTTATCCGCAAGGTCAACGCGACCAATGCCGATTCCAACGCCTGGGCGCTTTTTGAGCGTTCCGAGATCGATAGCACCGGCTTTGACCGCAGGTTCTTCGAGGAGTCGAGCGCGCTCGGCTATCCCGTGCGCGGAGCCGATATTCTGCCTCTGCTCGCCGGCGAGGTTCGGCCGCGGATGGTCGAGGCGCTGGTAATCTGCAAGCGCCATTTCAAGGTCGGATGCATCACGAACAACATGGCCCACGGCCACGGCACCGGGATGGCGCCAACCGCCGAGGGCGCATCGCGTACCACTGATATCATGCAGCTCTTCGACGCTATCGTGGAAAGCTCCAAGGTCGGCGTGCGCAAACCCGATCCGAGAATCTACCTGATGATGTGCGAGCGGATTGGAGTTGAGCCGACGGCCTGCGTTTACCTCGACGATCTGGGGATCAACTGCAAGTCCGCCGCGCAACTCGGGATGAAGGCGATCAAGGTGGTGAACGAGGCGCGCGCCCTGGCTGAACTCGAAGCCGCGACAGGGCTGACCTTTCCCCATATCGCCGCGTCACCCGCTTCGGGCGGCGAAGAAGCGGGCGATTGACGCTCAAGCATCGGCGCGAAATTTCGCAAGCCAGAGAGCCGTTCCCGCCGCTTCGAAATCGCATCCGCTGCTCGGACCTCGACGAGACCCGAACAAGAGCGTAATCGGCGCAATGAGAGGTCTGGATGGGTCCGAAAATCGTCGGATATGCCGTATTTTCTGCGCTCGGAAAGCGCTTGCGGCAAGCCACGTTGTCCGTTCCACGATCTTCTCCGAAGCGGTTTCGCTCCGTTCGTCATGGATGATACGATGACGCGAGTTTCGTACAGGTTTTACCCGCTATGGCGGAAGGAAAGCGCGTACTGGTCGCCGAAGACCATCCCAGAACGCGCCGGCTGTGGAACGAGCTGATCTCCTCCTGGGGCTATCAGGTTCAGGCCGCAGAGGACGGCATCCAGGCGCTCGAGCTGGTCCACAGCTTCGAGCCTCATATCCTCCTGCTCGATCTCAAATTGCCGGGACGCGACGGAATCGCCGTGCTCGAGGAAATCCAGCGCGAGGGACTGCCGCTTACGACGATCATCATTTCGGGCGAGGGCGAGATCCCGGACGCCGTAAAATGCATCAAGCTTGGCGCCTACGATTACCTGCGCAAGCCGGTCGATCCTGTCAGGCTGCGCCAGATGCTGACTAACCTGACGGCCCATCTTAGCGTCAGCGAGGAAAACCAGCGTCTCAGGCTCAGGCTGATGGGGACCGGCGAGCTCGGTTCGATGGTCGGAAGGTCGCTTTCGATGCGCCGGGTGATGGCGCTTATCGAGCAGGCGGCTCCCAGTTCCGCTTCCGTGATCATTCGCGGCGACAGCGGAACGGGCAAGGAGATCGTCGCGCGCACGCTGCACGAGCTTTCGCCGCGGCGCAACGGGCCGTACGCCGCAATCAACTGCGCGGCGCTGCCCGAGACGCTGATGGAGAGCGAGCTGTTCGGCCACGAACGCGGTGCGTTCACCGGCGCGGACAGCCGAAGGGCAGGCTGCTTCGAGCTTGCCAATGGCGGCACACTTCTGCTCGACGAGATTACGGAGATGAAGCCGGAGCTGCAGGCAAAGCTGCTCCGGGTTATCGAGGAGCGCCGGCTGAGACGGCTTGGCGGAACGACCGACGTCGCGCTCGACGTGCGGGTGCTCGCCGCGACCAATCGTCTGCTGCCCGACGCGCTTCGCGAAGGGCGCCTGCGCGAGGATCTTTATTACCGGCTCGCGGTTTTCACTATCGAGCTGCCGCCGCTCTCGGAGCGTCTCGAGGACATCCCGCCGCTGGTCGAGCTCTTCATCCGCCAGTTCGCCCGTTCCAACGGCAGAACAATCCTCGGCGCGGACGACGCGTGCCTTGAGGCGCTGAAGGCGCGCGCGTGGCCCGGAAATGTCCGCGAGCTGCGCAATATAATCGAACGCGCGGTTATCATAAGCCGTGGGCCGTTGATCACGGTGGCGGATTTGCCGCCGGAACTGGCTCGCAACGGCGGACGCAAGGAAAGGGAAAAGGATGCCGCGGCGGCGCTTCCCGTCGGAGCGCCGCTTAGGGAAGTAGAGCGCGAGCTCATCCTCAAGACGCTCGACAGAGTCGGCGGCAATCGGCTGAAAGCGGCGCAGATTCTCGGAATCAGCCCGAGGACTCTCTACAACAAACTCGAGCGTTACTCGGGTACCGACGGACAGGACAAAGAGTAGGACCAGAGCCGGATCGTTCAGGACGTGGTATGGGCCTGCGCGCGAAACTGGCAACCGTCTTTATCCCGCTCCTGGTCGCGGCGGTGGTCGCGGTCAGCGCCGCGGAGGTCGATCATTCCGCATCCGTGATGGTCGATACGCTGCACGACTTCGGCTCCATCTTCATAAACCAGACCTTCGAACAAATCCGTACCGCGCTGGCAAGCGCGAAGGGCGATCCGATCCGGACGCTGCGCGACGATCCAGGGTTGAGCGCGCTTCTGGCTTCCTCGCAGGCCTTCGGCAAGGGCGTCGTGTATGCCCGCGTTGAAACGCTCGGCGGCGCCTACGTGGCGGGCGTTCCAGCCGACGGCGAGCATGTGGCGCGGCTCCATCCCGAGCCTTTTTCCGCTCTGCGCGATGCGGTCGAGCGGCAATGGTGGCCACCTGCGCGTATCGCGCCGCTTTGGGGCGACCAGGTTTACGAGATGCGAAGCCCGGTCGCGTTGAACGGCCATCCCTTCGCGGTTATCAGGGTGGGACTCTCAACGGCGCTGGTTTCCGCGGATATCGCGCGCGCAATCGTCAACGTGGCGCTCATCGGCGCGGTCGTGATCGCGATGAGCCTGCTGGGCGCGTTGCTTTCCGGCGCTCTGCTGCTCCGCCCCGTCGCCGCCATCGCCGCGGGCGTCGAGCGTCTCGCTTCGGGAGCTGACACGGGAGACGTCCATGTTGGCAGCCGCGACGAGCTTGGCGCGCTGGCCGAGAAATTCAACGTACTTGCCCAGAAGGTTCGGGCCGATCGTACCCAATGGGAAGACGAACGCGGCCAGTTCATGGACGTGTTCCGGTCGATCGCCGACGCGGTGATTCTGCTCGATGCTGACGGTCTTGTCCGTTTCGCCAATGAGGAGGCGTACGGCCGTCTTGGGCTGCCGGCCGGCGGGATGGCGTACGGCAAGCCGCTCGCAAGCTTTCTCGGCCGCGACCATCCGCTGGTCCGGCTGTCCAGAAATACGGCGGCTTCCGGTGTCGAGCTGCGGGATGTCGCGGTGGAAGTGGGCGCCGGCGACAAGGCCACGCGCCTGCTCGCCTCCGCATTCCCGCTCGGACGCAGGAACGGTTCGCCCGTGCTCGTGATAGTTCGCGATCTCAAGCGGGTCCGCGAACTTGAGAACGTGGTCCAGGATTCGGGACGGCTGGCGCGTCTTGGAACTCTCATCTCGGGCGTCGCGCATCAGATACGAAACCCGCTGAACGCGATGACGCTCGAACTCGAGCTGCTGAGCCAGGATCGGA